>NZ_DAMBJX010000062.1:0-15226 GCF_032067225.1 Brevundimonas vesicularis
GCCAGGGTGGCGGCCTGTAGCGCGCCCAGCCCGCCCGCCAGCAGCAGGGTGGCGGCGATCAGGCCCAGCAGCAGGCACCAGTAGACCCGCTGCCAGCGCGGCGTGTCGTCGGCGCCTCCGGAGGCGATGGTGTCGATCACCAGGGCCCCCGAATCGGCCGAGGTGACGAAGAAGACTGCCACCAGCAGGATCGCCAGACCCGAGGTGAAGGCCGCGCCCGGCAGTTGCTCCAGGAAGTAGAACAGGGCGGTCGACAGGTCGGCCGAGACGGCGTTGGAAATCGCGCCTGCCGCCTGGCCCATGTCCAGGCTGATCGCCGTATTGCCGAAGACCGTCATCCACAGGAAGGTGAAACCGGCCGGCACCAGCAGCACGTTCAGCAGGAACTCCCGCACCGTTCGTCCGCGCGAAATCCGCGCGATGAACATCCCCACGAAGGGCGACCAGGCGATCCACCAGGCCCAGTAGAACAGGGTCCAGTCCGCCATCCAGGCGCGCGGCTCATAGGCGTAGAGGGTGAAGGTCCGCTCGACGAAATGGCTGAGGTAGAAGCCGAAGTTCTGGACCAGGGCCTTGAACAGGAAGCCGGTCGGCCCGACCACCAGCACGAACAGCATCAGCAGCACCGCCAGCACCAGGTTCAGCTCCGACAGACGGCGCACCCCCTTGCCGACCCCGCTCATGACCGAGGCGGTCGCCGCCGCCATGACCACGACGATCAGCCCGACCTGAACCCAGGCGGTGTTGGGAATGCCCAGCAGATAGGTCAGGCCGCTGTTCATCTGCGACACGCCGAAACCCAGAGACGTGGCGATGCCGAACGCCGTGCCCCAGATGGCGAAGATGTCGACCGCATCGCCGATGGGCCCGTTGACGCGCTTGCCCAGCAAGGGCGACAGGCCCGACCTAAGCGTCAGCGGCAGACCCTTGCGGTGCGCGAAGAAGGCCAGGCTGAGGCCCACCAGCGCATAGATCGACCAGGCGTGCGCCCCATAGTGGAAGAAGGTAATGCCCATGGCCTGACGCGCGGCGTCGAAGGTGCGGCCGGCGCCCTCGGGCGGATTGATATAGTGCTGGATCGGCTCGGCGACGCCGAAATACATCAGGCCGATCCCCATGCCGGCGGCGAACAGCATGGCCAACCAGGACAGATAGGGAAAGTCCGGCTCGGCATCGTCCGGCCCCAGCTTCAGCGCGCCCGTGGGGCCGATCGCCAGCACCAGCACCAGCCCCACGAAAGCGGCGACCGAGGCGATATAGAGCCAGCCGAAGGTGTCGATCACCCAGGCCTGAACACTCTGGAACAGGCGGTCGGATTCTCCCGGCGCGACGATGGCGACAAGCAGCAACAGCGCGATGATGGCGCTCGCGCCCCAGAACACGCGGGGGTTCATCTTCGTGGTCAGCATCGGGTCAAAGCGTATGGCGAAGCTGACAGTTCCCAGCTTGGCCACAACCGCGCCGTCTCGATGAAGAAGATGTAACTTTGCGATTCAAAGTAACGTCGATAGTCAGGCTTATCGACGGGCGCAAACAGATGCCCGCGCACTCTTTCAGGATCGCCGGGGCATGACCTCTTCCAAACTCGTTCTCATGCTGGGTGCGGCCGCCGTCGCCCTGCCCGGCGCCGCTCTGGCTCAATCCCAGAATTCCTCCCAGACCGCCTCGCAGACCCCGCCGCCGGCGACGACGAGCCAGCCGGCCGCCCAGACCCCGGCGACGACGGCGCAGACGCCCGTGCCGCGCACTCAGACGACCGAACCGGCCCAGCAACAGCAGCCCGCCAGCGTCGGCGACGTGGTCGTCAACGCCCGCGCCAATGACGTGCGCACCTCGATCGACTCGGTCAGCTACAGCCTGGCCAACGATCTTCAGGCGACGACGGGCAGTCTGGCCGACGCGCTCCGCAACGTGCCGTCGGTGGATGTGGACCCTGAGGGCAACGTGTCGCTGCGCGGCGACGCCAATGTCACCATTCTGGTCGACGGCCGCCCGTCCGGCATCCTGACCGGCCCCGGTCGCGGCCAGGCCCTGATCCAGCTGCCGGCCAGCCAGTACGCCCGCATCGAGGTCATGACCAATCCGTCCGCCGCCTACAGCCCCGAGGGTTCGGGCGGGGTCATCAATCTGATCACCAAGCCCACGGCGCCCAAGCCGGGGACCCAGACGACCGGCTCGCTGCGCGTCAACGTCGGCGACAACGGCCGCTGGAACGCGGGCCTCAGCGGCTCGTACCAGAAGGATCGCCTGACCCTGTCGGGCGACGCCAGCTATCGCTCCGATCCGACCGAACTGACCTTCAACCGCGTCCGTGAACAGCTGGACCCGGTCACCGGCGCGGTGGTGTCGACCACGACCGTCGAACAGCCGGTCGAGTCCGAGCAGAACGGCACCTTCGCCCGCTTCACCGCCGAATATAAGCTGGACGACAAGACCCAGCTGACCGGCGAACTGCGCGGCGTGGCCTTCGACGGCACGGGGTCGGGCGACGGCCTGTATGAAACCCGCAACGCCGCCGGCGCGGTGACCAGCGCCTATCGCCGGGTCGGCGATTCCGACTTCACCTTCAACAATTGGGGCGCCACGGCGCGCGTGCTGCGCCGCTTCGACGGCGACGGCCATGAGTGGTCCAACGAGCTGCGCTACGATTCCAACGCCAACGACACCACCAGCCAGACCCTGACCACCTTCCTGACCCCGGGGGGCGCGGCTCTGTACGAACGGACCAAGACAGCGGTCGATCAGGTGACCTGGGGCTTCACCAGCGCCTATACCCGCCCGATGTCCGACGGCGGCAAGCTGCGCCTGGGCTATGAGCTGAACGCCCAGCGGCCCGAGCAGGACGCCGAGTTCCTGCGCGGTCCCTCGCAGGCGGCCTTGGCCCCGGTCCCGGCCCTGAACAACCGCTTCGAAGCCACCCAGACGGTGCATGCCCTCTACACCACCTATGAGCGGCCGCTGGGCGAGAAGCTGTCGGCCCAACTGGGTCTGCGGCTTGAGCAGGCGGATATCGAGATCAAGGATCTGACCGGCGGCGCCTCGGCGTCCCAGGACTATTTCCGCGCCTATCCGACCGCCCACGTCCAGTATCAGCTGACGCCCGAACAGACCCTGCGCGCCAGCTACTCGCGCCGCATCCAGCGGCCCCAGCCCAGCCAGCTGAACCCCTTCGTCGTCTATCAGGACCCGCTGAACGTCCGCTCGGGCAATCCGGATCTGGAGCCGCAGGAGACCGACAGCTTCGAGGCCATGTGGCAGATGCGAAAGGGACAGAGCTTCTATCAGGCCACCGCCTATCTGCGGAACACCGATAAGGCCTTCACCGATGTGGCGTCCGACATCGGCGGCGGCGTCTTCCTGACCCGTCCGGAAAACCTGGGCTCGCGTCGCGACCTGGGCGTGGAGGCGACGGCGAACGGGCGTCTGCATCCGACCCTGCGCTACAGCGCCAGCGTCAACGTCTTCCGTCAGGAGATCGACTCGGGTGCCGTCGTCGGCGGCGGCGACCGCGAGGCCACCCTGGCCAGCGGGCGTCTCAGCCTGAACTGGCAGCCGACGGCCAAGGACTTCGTCCAGGTCTCCAGCTTCTGGCAGGGCGACAGCCTGTTGGCCCAGGGCCGGCGCGAGGCCGGCGGCATGGTCAATCTGGGCTATCGCAGGAAGTTGAACGAGCAGCTGTCGTTCAACTTCACCGCGCGGGATATCTTCAACACCTTCAACACCACGACCATCTACGAGACGCCGCAGTTCCGCGAACGCTCGGAGCAGGACATCAAGCTGCGGGCCTTCTACATCGGCCTGACCTGGAACTTCGGCGGTCCGCGCCGCCAGCCGGAACAGTTCGACTTCTCGACCGGCCCGACCGGGGGCTGACGGCCTGACGGGGGACGCGGGCTCAGGTCCGCGTCTCCCAGGCCAGCCAGGCGGCGACCACGATCAGGCCGCCGGCCATCACCGCGCGCAGGGCGCGACCCTGCATCCGGGGCGCCAGCCGCGCCGCGCCCGCGCCGCCGATCACGATCAGGCTGTGCACCAGGACGGCGACCGCCAGATGCAGGCTCCCCAGCGTCAGGGCCTGGCTAAGCGGCGCGCCGTGGTCCGGTCGCATGAAGGTCGGCAGCAGGGCGACGTAGAAGACCGCGGCCTTGGGGTTCAGCAGATTGCCCATCAGGCCGCGCACGAACAGGCCGCTCAGCGAGCGCGCGTCTGGCGTGGGCGCCGCCTCGATCGTCGGCGCGCGCCAGGCTTCCCACGCCAGCCACAGCAGAAACAGCACGCCCGCCCAACGCAGGCCCTGATACAGCGGCGGCCAGACGGAAAAGACCTCCGTCAGCCCATAGGCGGCCGCCAGCATCCACACCGCCAGCCCCAGGGTTACGCCCGCCACAGCCGCGAAACCGGCCAGCCGTCCCCGCGCCAGGGCGACCAGCGCCAGCCAGCCCATGTTCGGCCCCGGCGTCAGCTCGATCAGCGCCACGGCGATCAGAAAAGGGCCAACGACGGCCGGATCGACAGGCCAGGCGGAATGGGCGATCACGAGGCGCTCCTGTTCGCCAGAGCCTAGGCGCGCGGCGGCGAAACGGACAGCCCCGAAAGCCGCCCAGCGGACCCCTTGTGTGACCCGATCGTCACACCCACCTCGATCTCAACGGCGCGCTGCTCAGCAGAGGGTGTGCTGAAATCCATCCGCCTCCCGAGGGGACTGAAACCATGAATCTCGAACTCTATTCCGACCGCGCCAAACAGGCCGTCCAGTCGGCCCAGTCGCTGGCTCTGGCCCGCCGGCACCAGCAGTTCGCGCCCGAGCATCTGCTCAAGGTGCTGCTGGAGGAACGCGACGGTCTGGCCCGCAACCTGATCACCGCCGCTGGCGGCGACGCCCGCCGCGCCGAGGCCGATGTCGAAACCGCGCTGAAGAAGCGCGCCCAGGTCACCGGCGGCTCGGGCCAGCTCTATCTGGACGGCGACACCGCCCGCGTCTTCGCCGCCGCCGAGGAAGCCTCGAACAAGGCCGGCGACGCCTTCGTCACCACCGAACGGCTGCTGGCGGCGCTCGCCAAGGAGGGCGGGGTCGCCGCCGAGGTGCTGAAGGCTTCGGGCGTCACGGCCGACAAGCTGGAGGCCGCCATCGCCGAGGTGCGCAAGGGCAAGACCGCCGACAGCGCCGGCGCCGAGGACGGCTATGACGCCCTGAAACGCTACGCCCGCGACCTGACCCTGGCCGCCCGCGACGGCAAGATCGACCCGGTCATCGGCCGTGACGAAGAGATCCGCCGCACCATCCAGGTCCTGGCCCGCCGCACCAAGAACAACCCCGTCCTGATTGGCGAACCCGGCGTCGGCAAGACCGCCATCGTCGAGGGTCTGGCCCTGCGCATCGTCAACGGCGACGTGCCCGAATCCCTGCGCGACAAGACCGTCATGGCGCTGGACATGGGCAGTTTGATCGCCGGCGCCAAATACCGCGGCGAGTTCGAGGAACGGCTGAAATCCGTCCTGTCCGAGGTCTCGGCGGCCGAGGGCGGCATCATCCTGTTCATCGACGAAATGCACACCCTGGTCGGCGCCGGAAAGGGCGACGGCGCCATGGACGCGTCCAACCTGCTGAAGCCGGCGCTTGCGCGCGGCGAGCTGCACTGCGTCGGCGCCACGACCCTGGATGAATACCGCAAGCACGTCGAAAAGGACGCCGCGCTCGCCCGCCGCTTCCAGCCGGTCTTCGTCGCTGAACCAACGGTGGAGGACACCGTCTCCATCCTGCGCGGCCTGAAGGAGAAGTACGAGGTCCACCACGGCGTGCGCATTTCCGACAGCGCGATTGTCGCCGCCGCCACCCTGTCGAACCGCTACATCACCGACCGCTTCCTGCCGGACAAGGCCATCGACCTGATAGACGAGGCCGCCAGCCGCGTGCGCATGGCCGTTGATTCCAAGCCCGAGGCCCTGGACGAGATCGACCGCCGCCTGGTCCAGCTCAAGATCGAACGCGAGGCCCTGAAGAAGGAAACCGACCAGGCCTCCCAACACCGTCTGGAAAAGCTGGAGGACGAGATCGCCGATCTGGAAGGCCAGTCCGACGACCTGACCACCCAGTGGAAGGCCGAAAAGGACAAGGTCGGCCAGGGCGCCCAACTGCGCGAAACACTGGACCGCCTGCGCCTGGAACTCGCCAACGCCCAGCGCGCCGGCGATCTGGGCCGGGCGTCAGAGATCGCCTATGGCCAGATCCCCCAGATCGAAAAGCAGCTCGAAGAGGCCGAGGCCAATGAGACCTCCGGCAAGGGCCCCCTGACGCCCGAGGTCGTCGACGCCGAACAGATCGCCGCCGTCGTCAGCCGCTGGACCGGCGTGCCCGTCGACAAGATCCTGGAGGGCGAGCGCGAGAAACTGCTTCAGATGGAGACCGCGCTCGGCGGTCGGGTGGTGGGTCAGGACGAGGCGCTGGCCGCCGTCTCCGACGCCGTGCGCCGCGCCCGCGCCGGCCTGAACGACCCGAACCGTCCGCTGGGCAGCTTCCTGTTCCTGGGCCCGACCGGCGTAGGCAAGACCGAACTGACCAAGGCCCTGGCCGACTTCCTGTTCGACGACGAGGCGGCCATCACCCGCCTGGATATGTCGGAATATATGGAGAAACACAGCGTCAGCCGCCTGATCGGCGCCCCTCCCGGCTATGTCGGCTATGACGAGGGCGGCGCCCTGACCGAGGCCGTGCGCCGTCGCCCCTATCAGGTCGTCCTGTTCGACGAGGTCGAAAAGGCCCACCCCGACGTCTTCAACGTGCTGCTGCAAGTGCTCGACGACGGCCGCCTGACCGATGGCCAGGGCCGCACCATCGATTTCAGGAACACCCTGATCATCATGACCTCCAATCTGGGCAGCCAGTATCTGGCCGATCAGGGCGAGGGTGATGACGTCGAGGCCGTGCGTCCCTTCGTCATGGACGCCGTGCGCGCCCACTTCCGGCCCGAGTTCCTGAACCGGATCGACGAGATCATCCTGTTCCACCGCCTGGGCCGCGACCAGATGGGCGGCATCGTCCGCATCCAGCTGTCACGCTTCGAGAAGCTGCTCGCCGACCGCCGCCTGACCCTGGACCTGGACGACAGCGCCCTGGCCTGGCTCGCCGACCGCGGCTACGACCCCGCCTATGGCGCGCGACCCCTGAAACGCGTCATCCAGAAGGACCTTGTCGACCCGATCGCGCGCAAACTCCTGGCCGGCGAGATCGAGGACGGCGGCGTGATCGCCGTCACGGCCGGCGAGGGCGGGCTGGCAATCGGGAAGATGCGGGTGCATTAGGGCATAAACAGCCGGGGGGTGCGTGGATGGCTACTAAGAGTCGCTTAGACAAGGCTGGCCGTTCGCTCGCCGAGCCCGGCGGTATCGACGAGTACGAGCTTCTCGAGTTGGAAGAAGATTTCGACGTCTTCCGTGCGGCGCACTTGCATCCGCTTTCCGAGATGACCATCGAACTTCAAAACTGGCTCGCGGCATATGGTGGTAACTATTATATTGCCCAAAGACTTAAAAGAAAACCACAAATAATAAGAAAGTTGAGAAGACTAAACACTCGCCTGACACAACTTCAAGATATTGGCGGAAGCCGCATAATTGTAGACTCTGATAAAGATGTCGATAAGTTATCTGAATATATAAAAGCTAGAGCGCTGAAATCGGGCTTGTTTGATCTGAAACGTGTCACAGACTATCGAGACTTGGGGCGGGATGACAGCGGCTATCGCGCTCTACATTTCATTGTGTCGCGGGGCGGGTTTGGTCTGGAGTTGCAGATTCGGAGCAAGACCCAACACTATTGGGCCGAGAGCATAGAACGTACGTCGGTTGTCTACGGAAACCATCTGAAAGAAGGCGAAGGTGATGCCTCTGTTATCGCCTACTTCAAAATCCTCTCCGACATTTTTTATGAAATTGAAGCTGGTCGTGAACCGAGTCCCCGCCAAAAAACTGATCTAGATCAGATGCGTGTTCGCTCAGAAAATATCATTGAGCGTTCAGATAAGGCCGGCGCAATCGGCAGCTACGTCAACGAAGATGTCATTAAAGCGATGATCGAGAAGGAGGCGCACGAGCCGTCAGGTTTGAAGAACTGGCTCATCGTTTTCGACTGGAATTCTGGAGCATTTGTCACTTGGGACGTGGTTGGTCGCAGCCCTGAGGAAGCCATCGCCGCTTATGTTCGATATGAAAAAGAGTTTCCCGCGGAGGAAAAATACGAAGTTGTTCTGATCGGATCCTCTGACGTTTCTACTGTTAGTCAGACGCATAGTCACTATTTTGGCATCGCAGATTTCGACGATATTCTCGAAAACTTAGATCAGTCAATTATTGGATTTTCCCGGCGTCAAGAAATGGATGTGGGTGCGCGGCAAATTCTTGGGGTTCTTTTTCGAAAGAAGTTTGTTGGAGCTAAAACAGTAAGTGTGGAAACGCTTAAGAATCATATGTGTAAAAATGTTATCACGTTTGATGCCTCTCTTAAGGTTTTGCTTGAAAAAGAATTCGTGATTTCAAGCACTGGTATATCTATAAACATCAAGAGATTGGGGGATGTGCAAAGTCATATCTAAAACATCGATCATATTATGATGTGATAGTTGCCGGAACCAATCCTCTTTCCATCGTCCGAAGTTTGACACAGAGCGGTCGGATGAGGATTGAGTATCGAAGTTGGCGTGAGCCGTCGCAGCGGTCGGGCCGCAAAAGATGGCGGGGGCGGACGACCCTCACCCTTTCGCCTTGCCGCTCGCTGCCCTCTCGGAGGCTCAAGCCCTCTCCCAATGGGAGAGGGAAGGTCAGAGGCCCAGCGTTTTGGCGCGGTCGCGGAGGGCGGCGTCGATGCGGGCGGGGTCGGCCAGGGCTTCGGCGTTGGTGAAGCGGATGACGGTCCAGCCCAGCGCCTCGATCGCCTGCTGGCGATAGTGGTCGTTCAAGACGACCTCGTCGCGCTCATGCACTCCGCCGTCGATCTCGATGACTAGGCGCAGCGGCACGCAGGCGAAATCGACCACGAACCGGCCGACCGGATGCTGGCGACGCACCTTCCAGCCGTCGACGGCGCCGCCGCGCAACCCCGCCCATATCCGCTCCTCGGCCAAGCCGCCGACTTGGCGCAGTCCGCGGGCGCGCGGCGTCAGGCGGTTGGTCGTCATGGGCGGCTCCTCGTGGCGCACCCTAACGCAAAGCCGCCAGCCCGCGCATCTGCGGCAAGGACCGCGAACGATTTCAACACCCTGCCGCCCGTAAGCGTCATCCTCCTGCCCATGCCTCCAAACCGTGCGATCCTGTCTCGGTTCGTCCGCAGGGGACGCACCGCACGGCGGGGGAGGGCCAGATCAGACGAATTAGACGAATTAGACGGTGTTTCTGTCCGCCGACCGTCTGATCTCGGTCAGTCCTGCGGGATGGGGTTGGTGCGCGGGTCCGGGCCGTTGGTGACGACGCGGTCGCGTTCGCCCAGGTCCTTGATGATCTTGACGTCGGTGAAGCCGGCGGCCTCGAACAGTGCCTTGACCTGCGGGCCCTGGTCAAAGCCGATCTCGACGGCGAAGACGCCCAGCGGCTTCAGGATGCGTTTCACCTCGGGCGCCAGGTCGCGATAGGCCTGCAAGCCGTCGGGCCCACCGTCCAGGGCCAGGTGCGGGTCGTGGTCGCGGACCTCCGGGTCCAGGGTCGCGATATGGTCGGTGGGGATATAGGGCGGGTTGGACAGCACCAGGTCGAAGCTGGCGTCGCCGAAGCCTGCGGCCCATTCGGTGCGCAGGAAGGTCGCGCGCTCGTTCAGGTCCAGGTTGGCGGCGTTCTCCTTGGCCACCGCCAGGGCCTCGGACGAGATGTCGGTGCCGACCCCGCGCGCGGCCGGCCGCTCGGCCAGAAGCGCCAGCAGGATCGCGCCCGAGCCGGTGCCCAGGTCGATGGCGTCGAAGGCTTCGTTTTTGCCGAAGGCCAGCATGGACACGTCCATCAGGGTCTCGGTGTCGGGGCGGGGGCTGAGGACGTCGGGGGTGACGTTCAGCATGATTTTCCAGAAGCCCTTCTTGCCGACGATGCGCGAGACGGGTTCGCGCTTCAGCCGGCGATCGACCATGGCCTCATAGGCGCTCAGCTGGTCGGCGGTGATGGGCCGATAGGGGTCGGTCAGGATGTCCATGCGGCTGGCGCCGGCGGCGGCCTCCAGCAGCAGGCGGGCGTCGATGGCGGGGCTGTCGATGCGGCCGGTCTTCAGCCGGGCCTGCGCCGCCTTCCAGGCGGTCAGCAGGGTCGGGGCGTCGGTGTCGGACTTGGGCGTGATGGGGTCGGTCATGGGCGTTGATTGGCCCGGCCCGGCGCCGATTTCAAGCGCGACGGGAGGAACGCGAGGCCAGCTTGACCGTTCGCGTCGGGATGACTGCGCGCCGCCCCTCCCGCCTCGCCCCGCTTCGCAACCTGTTCGCCCGGACGCCGGCGCCGGTCGAGCGCGGGCGGGTGTGGAAGTTCCTGGCCGCCGCCGCCGGGGGTCTGGCCGCCGGGGCCGGCGCCGCTCACCTGCTCTACAGCCAGGGGCACAAGGTCGGCGTCGAACTGCGCGCGCCCCGCCCCGAACCCCTGCCGCCCAAGGTCCCCACGCCCGAGGACTATGAGGCCCAGGAGCCCGGTCGCGGCCGCATGGCCAAACGGCCCGAGCACATTCCGCACAGAGGCTGGTCCGACATCGTCTGGCGCACCGGCGGCTCCTATTTCGGCGACCGGGTCGGCTTCGTCGCCGGCGGCGTGACCTTCTTCACCCTGCTGTCGTTGTTCCCGCTCCTCGGGACGTTCGTGACCCTCTACGGCCTGTTCGCCGATCCGGCCGACGCCTGGGGCCGGCTGCAGTTCCTCTACGCCCTGCTGCCCGACAGCATCGCCGAGTTCCTGGGCGGGGAGATGCAGCGGCTGGCCGAGAACTCCAACAGCCAGCTGACCTTCACCTTGGCCTGGACCCTGGCCCTGTCGCTGTGGACCGCCAACGGGGCGGTCAAGGTGCTGTTCTACGGCCTGAACGTCGCCTACCACGAGGTCGAACGCCGCAACATCGTGCGCTACAACCTGATCTGCATGGCCTTCACCGTCGGGGCCATCATCGCCGTTCTGCTGACCTCGGTCCTGGTCGTCGGCGTGCCGGTGGTGGTGCGGCTGTTCGGGCTGGAGGAGGAGTGGGGCCTGATCGCCCCGCTGCGCTGGCCGCTGCTGCTGGCGGGCTATATCGCGGCCTTGACCGTCATCTACCGCTATGGCCCCTGCCGTCAGCGCGCGCGCTGGCGCTGGGTCACGCCGGGCGCGATCTTCGCGGCGGTGCTCAGCCTGACCGTCTCCTTCCTGTTCAGCTGGTATCTGTCCAACTTCGTGCGGACCGACAGTTACGGGCCTTTGGCGGCGATGATGGGCTTTCTGCTGTGGACCTGGCTGTCGGTGCAGGTGATCCTGATGGGCGCCGAGCTGAACGCCGAGATCGAGCACCAGACCGCCGTGGACACCACGACCGGCAAGCCCCTGCCGATCGGCGAGCGTGGCGCCAAGGTCGCCGACAGCATCGGCGCCCGGCGCGGCAATCCCGCGGCCCTGGCCTTCACCCAGCGCCAGGCCGAGCGGGTGGCGGACCGCCTTCGCGGCCGCCAGAACCGCAAGGCCGCCGAGCGCGTCGCTACAGAATGAAGCGGCTCAGATCGACGTCCTTGGTCAGGGCGTCCATCTTCTCGCGCACAGCGTCGCCGTCGAAGGTCACGGTCTGGCCCGACAGGTCCGAGGCCTTGAAGCTGGTCTCCTCCAGCACCCGCTCCATCACGGTCTGAAGCCGGCGCGCGCCGATGTTCTCGACCGCGCTGTTGGCCGCCACCGCCGCATCGGCCATCGCCTCGACCGCATCGTCGGTGAAGGTCAGGGTCACGTCCTCGGTCGCCAGCAGGGCCTGGTTCTGACGGATCAGATTGGCCTCCGGCTCGGTCAGGATGCGCTTGAAGTCGTCGCGCGTCAGGGCCTTCAGCTCGACCCGGATCGGCAACCGTCCCTGAAGCTCGGGCAGCAGGTCGCTGGGCTTGGCGACGTGGAAGGCGCCGGAGGCGATGAACAGCACATGGTCGGTCTTCACCGGCCCGTATTTGGTCGAGACCGTGGTGCCCTCGATCAGGGGCAGCAGGTCGCGCTGCACGCCTTCACGCGACACGTCGGCTCCGGATGCGCCTTGCCGGGCCGCGACCTTGTCGATCTCGTCTAGGAAGACGATGCCCTCGTTCTCGGCCAGTTTCAGCGCCTCCTGCGTCAGGCTGTCCTGGTCCAGCAGCTTGTCGCCCTCTTCGGCGATCAGGGGCGTCGTCGCGTCGCGCACGGCCAGCTTGACGGTCTTGGTGCGCCCGCCGCCCATCTTGCCCAGCATCTCCGACAGGTTTAGCAGGCCGACGTTGCCGCCGCCCGGAATGTCCAGCCCCTGGATCGGCGAAGCGGTGTCGGCCAGCGAGATCTCGATCGCCTTGTCGTCCAGTTCTCCGGCGCGCAGCTTCTTTCGGAAACTGTCGCGCGTCGCCGGCCCCGCGCCCGGTCCGACCAAAGCGTCCAGGATCCGGTCCTCGGCGGCGGCCTCGGCCTTGGCCCGTACGTCGCCGCGCCGGCGCTCGCGCACCATGATCAGGGCGCTTTCGACCAGGTCGCGCACGATCTGGTCCACGTCGCGGCCGACATAGCCGACCTCGGTGAACTTGGTGGCTTCGACCTTCAGAAAGGGCGAGCCCGCCAGCCGCGCTAGCCGACGCGCGATCTCGGTCTTGCCGACGCCGGTGGGGCCGATCATCAGGATGTTCTTGGGCGTCACCTCGTCGCGCAGGTCCGCCGGCACACGCTTCCTACGCCAACGGTTCCTCAGGGCGACGGCGACGGCGCGCTTGGCGTCGTTCTGGCCGACGATATAGCGATCCAGTTCGGAGACGATCTCGCGGGGGGTCAGTTCGGTCATGCGACGCAGATAGGAGAGGCCGAACCGTTGCGGGAGAGGGGCGGGGCGTCGCAGCGCGCACAAAATCCTATCGTCATCGGCGAAAGGGCGTCATGCCGATCGTCAGAAACGCGCACGCTGCACCCCAGGCCAACGATGACACCCCTGCAAACGGATCGTCTGACCCTTCGACGCTTTGAGGCCGGCGACGCCGCAGACCTGTTCGCCTACCTTCATCAGCCGCGCGCCGCCTGTTTCGCCGCGATGACTCTTCAGGACATGGTGGCGGCCGAAAAGGAAGTCCTCAAGCGTGGAGCCGAGGGCGAATATATCGCCGTCCAGTCCAAGGCCGACGGCCATGTCATCGGTGATGTCTTCGCAATGTTCGAGGCGCCGGACACCTGGTCCATCGGCTGGAACTTCAACAGCGCCTATGGGGGCGCCGGCTATGCGTCCGAAGCGGCTCGCGCCCTGGTCGACCATCTTTTCAAGGACAAGGCGGCCCGTCGCCTGTACGCCTATGTTGAGGACGACAATCTGGCGTCACAGAGGCTTTGCGAACGGCTGGGCATGCGGCGAGAAGGACTGTTCCGCGAGTTTATCTCGTTCATGAACGACGCCGCGGGCCAGCCGATCTACGTCAACACGTGTCAGTACGCCCTTCTGCGACACGAATGGCGAGCCTGACGGTCAGCAAAAAGGCGTCCCCTGATCGGAGGACGCCTTAAGGCTTCAAGCGCTTATCGCCCGTATCAGGCGGCGTTGGCGGCCTTGTTCTTGGCCAGCTTGTCCTGGTGGGCCTGCATGCCTTTGGCGATCAGGTCGGCCGCCTCGCCGGCGTCGCCCCAGCCCTCGACCTTGACCGACTTGCCCTTCTCCAGATCCTTGTAGCGGGTGAAGAAGTGCTCGATCTGCTCGATCAGGATGGCCGGCAGCTGACGATAGCTGGCGATCTCGGTGTAGTAGGGGTTCAGCTTGTCGACCGGCACGGCCAGGATCTTTTCGTCGCCGCCGGCCTCGTCCGTCATCTTCAGCACGCCGATGGGGCGCGAGCGGATGACGCAGCCCGGAACGACCGGCGTCGGGTTCAGCACGATCACGTCGCAGGGGTCGCCGTCGTCCGACAGGGTGTGCGGCACGAAGCCGTAATTGCCCGGATAATACATGGCGGTGTGCAGGAAGCGGTCGACGAACAGCGCGCCCGAGGCCTTGTCCATCTCGTATTTCACCGGCAGGCCGCCCTGCGGAATTTCGATGATGACGTTGATGTCCCAGGGAGCGTTCGGGCCGACGGGAATGGCGTCGAGGTTCATGGCGGGTCTTTGCTGCGACTGCGAAACTTTGAAAGGCGAAGGGTGATAGGCTCCCCGGCCCGTCACGGCAAGGGCGACATGTAGCGAACACGGGCCCGGCGGACTTGCGTCGGGGCGCATCATCGCGGACATCTGGATCATGACCTGGACCGATTGGGCGGCGCTGGCCCTCTTCTTCATCTGCTGGCTGGGATACAGCCCCATCCTGGCTTTCATCAGCCGACGGGGCGGCTCGCTGAACCAGGACATGGAGCATGTCCGGGCGGCCTGGATGCAGTCCATGACCCATCGCGAGATGAAGCTGATCGACAGCCAACTTATGGGCCATTCGATCAACTCCGCCTCCTTCTTCGCCTCCACCAATCTGCTGCTGATCGCGGCGGTCGCCGGCATCCTGTTCGGCGGCGAGAGCGCTCTCCAGGGGTTCGCCGCCGTCGGCGCCGAAAACGTGCCGATGAAGATTCTAGAGGCCAAGCTGGCGCTGGTGCTGATCTGTCTGGCGCGCGGCTTTCTGGATTTCATCTGGGCGCTGCGCCAGATGAACTACGCCCTAGCGCTGATCGGCGCGGCGCCGGAAATCCACACCAAGACCGACCGCAAGGCTTTCAGCGAGGCGGCGGGCCAGCTTTTGAACCCGGCGCTCAGTTCCTTCAGTCAGGGTGTGCGCGGCTACTATTTCGCCCTGGCGGCGGCGGCCTGGCTGTTCGGCCCGCTGTGGCTGGCGCTGGGCGTGGCGTCTTCGTTCGGCCTGCTAATCTATCGTCAGGAAGCGTCTCCCGCCGCCCGCGCCATCCGCAACGCACGGCGGCTGCTGGACAACTGACCCATCCCTTCGCAGTTGCGAAATCGAAATCCCGTCCGACCTTGGTCGAAAGAGCGCCGTCTTGTCAGGCGATCCGCCCTATTTCCGTAACAAGGCGTGACCGACCGGGCGCGCATCGGCCTTGACCCATTG
>NZ_DAMBJX010000063.1:0-15083 GCF_032067225.1 Brevundimonas vesicularis
GTGCCGGTCTTGGCGCCCGACATCAATCGCTCGTCGGCCGACTTCGACGTGGCCTGGGACGACGACAAGGGCGCGGTGCTCTACGCCCTGGGCGCGATCCGAAACGTGGGTCTCGAGGCGATGAAACACGTCATCGAGGTGCGCGAGACGGGCGGCCGCTTCGCCGACATCTTCGACTTCCTCGAGCGCGTCGATCCGCGCAGCGTCAACAAGCGCGCGCTGGAAGGTCTGGCCAAGGCCGGCGCCTTCGACAGCATCCACCCCAACCGGCGTCAGTTGCTGGAACAGGCCGACGTGCTGATGGCCTATTGCCAGAGCGTGGCGGCCGAGCGCGCCTCGTCTCAGGTGTCATTATTCGGCGGCGACCAGGCCCATGCCGGTCGGCCGCGTCTAAAGAGCGTCGAACCCTGGGTAGGGCCGGAGAGGCTGGATCACGAACTGTCGGCGGTCGGCTTCTATCTGTCGGGCCACCCGCTGGACGAGATGACCTCAGCCCTGAAGCGCAAGCGCGTCACCTTCGTCGCCGAAGCGATTCCGCTGGCTGAGTCCGGCCACGAGGCGTTCCAGATGGCGGGTGTCGTTCGTCGCAAACAGGAGCGGGCCAGCGCGCGGACGGGCGAGAAGTTCGCCTTCGTGACCTTCTCGGACCCGACCGGCGAGTTCGAATGCCTGTTTCCGCCCGAACAACTGCGCAAATGCCGCGAGGTGCTGGAGCCCGGCGCCTCGGTCATGGTGCGCGTGCGCGCCAAGTCTTCGGAGGGAGAGGTGCGCTTCTTCGGCGACGACGCCTCGCAAATGGATAATCTGCTGGACGACGCCAACATCGGCCTTCGCATCCATGTCTCGGCCCGCAGTGCAGACGCCGAGGCGCTGAAGGCGCGGCTGGAACGCGCGCGATCAGGCGCGATCGGCAAGGGCGGGGAGGTGTCGTTGATGATCGCAGGCCTCGATCAAGGGCGCGAGGTGGAGGTCAAGATTCCCGGTCGTTATCGCCTGGACGGGGCCCTGCGCGGCGCGCTGAAGTCAGCGCCGGGCGTCGTTATGCTGGAGGACGCCTAAGCCCTCTCGGATATGGTCAAGTTTTGATTTTTCGGAACCTCACGGACGCGTGATGGGTTTGGTCAGTCCATAGGGAGACTGTTCCAATGAAATATCTCGCCATCGCCAGCGTCGCCTCGCTGGCTCTCCTCGCCGCCTGCAACCAGGGTGGCGACAGCGCCGCCCAGAACACCGGCGAAGCGGTCAACGCCACTCAGGACGCTACCTCCGGCGTCGTGGGCCAGACCTCGGCCATGACCGTGGGCGCCAACACCGTCGACGGTTTCGTCACCGGCCTAGGCACCGGCAACATGTATGAGCTGGAAGCCGCCAAGATCGCCGCCGCCAAGTCCAAGAATGCGGACGTGAAGGCCCTGGCCGCCATGATCACCAAGGATCACACCGCCGCCGGCGAGAAGCTGGCCGCCGCTCAGGCGACCGCCGCGCCCAATGTCGCCATCCCCACGACGTTGGACGAACGCCGCAAGGGCCTGATCGACAATCTGAACGCCGCCACGCCGGACGACTTCGACAAGGTCTATCTGGACCAACAAGTCGCCGCCCACAACGAGACGCTGACGCTGCTGAACGGCTTTGCCGACAACACCGAAGCGCCGGCTCTGGCCACCCTGGCGCGCGAGCTTGTGACGCCCGTCACTGCACACCGCGACCGCGCCCGGACCCTGCTGGACGCGATAAAGTAAAAGCAGCCGTTGCATTGCTGACCAAAGGCGGTCCCGAAAGGGGCCGCCTTTTCCGCATTTGCAGGGCTGCGCTTGCTATTGCGGCCCATCCGGCCTACATGGCCCCCGCATTTCGCAACGCGGGAGAGGCGCGCTTCGGGGAGACATCCCGATCCGCACCATTCCGAGGGTCTTTCAGACCTTTAATCCCCCGCGCCACGTTTGATCGGAAAAAGGACTGAACGATCATGGCTCTGCCTGAATTCTCGATGCGCACCCTGCTTGAAGCCGGCGCCCACTTCGGCCACCAGACGCACCGCTGGAACCCGAAGATGGACCGCTACATCTTCGGCTCGCGCTCGAACATCCACATCATCGACCTGTCGCAGACGATGCCGCTGTTCCACCAGGCTCTGGTGGCCGTGCGTGAAGTCGCCGCCAAGGGCGGTCGCGTTCTGTTCGTCGGCACCAAGCGCCAGGCCGCAGAGCCGGTCGCGGAAGCCGCCAAGCGCTGCGCCCAGTATTACATGAACAACCGTTGGCTCGGCGGCACGCTGACCAACTGGCGCACCGTGTCGGGCTCGATCGCTCGTCTGCGTGAGCTGGAAGGCATTCTGGAAAACGGCGGCGAAGGCCGCGTCAAGAAAGAGCTGCTGAACCTGCAGCGCGAGAAGGACAAGCTTGAGCTGTCGCTGGGCGGCATCAAGGACATGGGTTCGATCCCGGACATCATGTTCGTGATCGACACCAACAAGGAAGCGATCGCGATCCAGGAGGCCCGCAAGCTGAACATTCCGATCATCGCTATCCTGGACACCAACTCGGACCCGGACGGCATCACCTATCCGGTCCCCGGCAACGACGACGCCGCCCGCGCCATCCAGACCTACTGCGACCTGATCGCCGACGCCGTCCTGGACGGTCTGGCCGCCGGCGCTTCGGCCTCGGGCATCGACCTGGGCGCTTCGGAAGCTCCGGTCGAGCCGATGCTGCGTGAAGCCTCGGCCCCCAAGGCTGAAGCCGAAGCCGCGCCGGCCGGCACGGAAGGCGCCGCCGCCGAACTGGAAGCCGCTGCTGAGCCGGCTGCCGAAACCGAGAAGGCCGAGGGCTGATCGCCCGCCGGGCGGCGTTCGCGTTCTTGAGCGCCGCCTGACGAACTGACACACGGCCGGGCTAAATCAGTCCGGCCGTTCCCACATACGAAATCCCCCAAGGAGAAGAACATGGCCGAGATCACTGCCGCCCTCGTGAAGGAGCTTCGCGAGCGTTCGGGCGTCGGCATGATGGACTGCAAGAAGGCGCTGGTCGAAAACGACGGCAACATCGAAGCAGCGATCGACTGGCTGCGCGCCAAGGGCCTGTCCAAGGCCGCCAAGAAGGCCGACCGCGTCGCCGCTGAGGGTCTGGTCGCCGTCGCGTCGAAGGAAGACGGCAAGGGCGAAGTCGCCGCCGCCATCGAGTTCAACGCCGAAACCGACTTCGTCGCCCGTAACGAGCTGTTCCAGAACGCCGCCAAGTCGTTCGCCCAACTGGGTCTGGAGCACCACTCGGTCGAGGCCCTGCACGGCGCCGAACTGGAAGCCGGCAAGACGGTCCAGGACGAAGTGACCAACATGATCGCCACCATCGGCGAGAACATGCAACTGCGTCGCGCCGCCCGCCTGTCGGTGTCGGAAGGCGTGGTCTCGACCTACGTCCACAACGCGGTTTCGCCGGGCGTCGGCCGTATCGGCGTGCTGGTCGCGCTGGAAGGCGAGGGCGACAAGACCGCGCTTCGCGAACTGGGCCGCAAGATCGCCATGCACGTCGCCGCCACCGCGCCGCTGTCGCTGAACACCGACGACCTGGACCCCGCCGCCATTGAGAAGGAACGCGCCGTTCTGATCGAAAAGGCCAAGGAAGAAGGTCGCCCGGAAGCCATGATCGAAAAGATCGTGGAAGGTCAGATCAACAAGTTCCAGAAGGACGTGGTGCTGTCCAAGCAGCCGTTCGTCATGGATCCGGACGTGACCATCGAGCAACTGGTCGCCAATTCGGCCAAGGAACTGGGCTCCTCCAACCTGCACCTGGCCGGCTTCGTCCGCCTGGCGCTGGGTGAAGGCGTCGAGAAGGTCGAAGGCCCCGACTTCGCGTCGGAAGTCGCCTCCATGATGGGCGGCAACTAAAAAACATTCCCCTCATTCGTGAGGGTTTTGTATCAGAAGGGCGCGTTCGGCTTTGATGGCCGGCGCGCCTTTCGTCTATAAGAAGCCGCCTGATTCAATGGCGCCGCAGTCAAACGGACCTTCCCGCATGCCCGACGCCCCCTCGACCTTCCGCTACAAACGCGTCCTGCTGAAGGTGTCGGGCGAGGTGCTGATGGGCGACCAGTCGTTCGGCGTCGACATGAAGACCGTCGATGCGGTGGCCAAGGCCGTCGCGGATGTCGCGGCCGAGGGCGTTGAAATCTGCCTGGTCATCGGCGGCGGCAACATCTTCCGCGGTCTGTCCAAGGCGGCGGCCGGCATGGAGCGCGCCCAGGCTGACTATATGGGCATGCTGGCGACCATCATGAACGCCCTGGCCATGCAATCGGCGCTGGAGAAGATCGGCGTCTCGACCCGCGTGCAGAGCGCCATTCCGATGGCGGCCATCGCCGAACCCTACATCCGCCGGCGCGCCCTGCGGCATTTGGAAAAGGGGCGGGTCGTGATCTTCGCCGCCGGCGTGGGCGCACCGTTCTTCACCACGGACTCGGGCGCGGCGCTGCGTGCGGCCGAAATGGGCTGCGACGCCCTGCTGAAGGGCACCAGCGTGGACGGGGTCTATACCGCCGACCCGAAGAAGGATCCCGACGCGACGCGGTACGAGACGCTGTCCTATCAGGACGTGCTGGCCAAGGATCTGCGGGTCATGGACGCCTCGGCCATCGCCATGATGCGCGACACGGGCATCCCGATCGTGGTCTTCTCCATTCGGGAAGACAATTCGCTGCGCCGGACCCTGACCGGCGAAGGCACGTTCACGGTCATTCAGGACGTCGCCTGAACGTTCGCCTGACCAGGAAAGACAAGAGAGACCAAGACCATGGCAAAGCCTGACCTCAAGACCTATCGCGATCGCATGGATCGCTCCGTCGCCGCCCTGAAGGAAGAGTTCAGCGGTCTGCGCACCGGCCGGGCCAACGCCGGCCTGCTAGAGCCCGTGCGGGTCGAGGCCTACGGCTCGGCCTCGCCCCTGACCGCCGTCGCCGCCATCAGCGTGCCTGAGCCCCGGATGCTGAGCGTCAACGTCTGGGACAAGGGCATGGTGGTCGCCGTCGAAAAGGCGATCCGCAACGCCAACCTGGGCCTGAACCCGATCGTGGACGGCCAGACCCTGCGCATTCCGGTGCCGCCCCTGACCGAGGAACGCCGCAAGGACCTGGTCAAGTTGGCCGGCAAATACGCCGAGCAGCAGAAGATCTCGGTTCGCAACGTCCGCCGCGACGCCAACGACGACCTGAAGAAGGCCGAGAAGGCCGGCGAGATCAGCCAGGACGAGCAAAAGAAGATGGAGACCGAGGTCCAGAAGGACACCGACGCGGCCATCAAGCGCATCGACGAGACCTTGAAGACCAAGGAACAAGAGATCATGCAGGTCTGAGGCGAAACGGCTGGGTCCGGAAGGGATCGCACGACAGATGACGGCAGACCGCGCCGCGCCTTCAGGCCAAAGCCCAGACAAGCAGGGTCAGGACGGCCCGCGCCACGTCGCCATCATCATGGACGGCAATGGACGCTGGGCGAAGGCGCGCGGTCTGCCTCGGGCCCTGGGCCATCGTGAGGGCGTCCAGGCGCTGAAGCGCACGATCCAAGCGGCGCCGGATCTGGGCATCGATTGCCTGACGGTGTTCGGCTTCTCGACCGAGAACTGGAGCCGGCCCGAGGACGAAGTGTCGGACCTGATGGGGCTGGTGCGGTCCTACGTCGCCAGCGATCTGGCCCGACTGACCAAGGCCGGCGTCCGGCTGAAGATTTTGGGGCGACGCCAGGGACTGCCGGCCGATATCGCCGCCATCATCGAACGGGCCGAGGCCCAGACCGCCCATAACGATCGCTTCCTGTTGCAGGTCGCCTTCAACTACGGCGGTCGCGCTGATCTGGTGGACGCCGCGCGTCGCCATATGGAGCGGGTTCTGGCGGGCGAGACGGTCGAGCCCTTCAACGAAGCGATCCTGACGGCCGGGCTGGCCACGGCGGGCTCGCCGCCGCTTGATCTGATCGTGCGCACGTCGGGCGAGCAGCGGCTTTCGAACTTCCTGTTGTGGGAGGCCGCCTACGCCGAGCTCGTGTTCCAGGACATTCTGTGGCCCGACTATGGTCCCAAGGCCTTGGCCGAGGCGATTTCGGCCTTTGGTCAGCGCGACCGCCGTTTCGGCGGACGCGTGATCGCGCCTGAACGCGCGACGGCCTGATGGCGGTCAAGGGTCGGGATATCGCCCTCAGGGCTGCGTCCGCCGTCGTTCTGGCGCCCGCCGCCGTCGCTGCGACGTGGGGCGGCGGCGTGTGGTTCCTGGCGCTGATGATCGTCGCCAGCGTCGTCCTGGCGTTCGAATGGGCGGCGATGAGTGCGCCCCATGCACGCCGCGTCATGGGCGGCGCGGTCAGCTTCGGCGTCGTGGCGGCGGTGATTAGCGCCCATTTCGGCGCCATGTCCGTCGCCTTCATCATGCTGGTGTTCGGCGCGGTCGCGGCCGGGGTCTATGCCCGCAGTCGGGGGCAGGAGGCGCTGGATGCCGCCTATGGCGTGCTCTATCTCGGCTGGCCTTCGGTCCTGCTGATCTGGCTGCGCGACGTCGACAGTTTGATCGGGCTGCATTGGACCGTGCTGGTCTTCGCCGTAGCCTGGTCGGCCGACATCGTGGCCTATCTGGCGGGATCCACTTTCGGCGGACCCAAGCTGTGGCCGCGATTTTCCCCGAACAAGACGTGGTCCGGGTTCATCGGCGGCGTTGCGGCCGGCGCAGTTGCGGGCGCCGTCATGACGGCCTGGGTCAATATGGGCGCCCTGAGCGTCGTCTGGGGGGCGGTGCTGGGCTTTGCGGGGGCTTTGGCGACCATGGCGGGCGACCTGTGGGAATCGGCGCTGAAGCGACGGTTCGGGGTCAAGGATGCGGGCAACACCATTCCGGGCCACGGCGGCCTGCTGGACCGTGTCGATGGCCTGATGTTCGCGGTCGTGGTCGTCGCGGCTGGCCGACTGCTCGTCCTGATGCTGGAGCGCGGGGCGTGATCCGGCGTCGCGTCACCGTACTTGGCGCGACCGGATCGGTCGGCGCCTCCACACTGGACCTGATGGCTCAAGCCGAGGCGACGGGCACGGGCGCGTTCGAGGTCGAGGCCCTGACGGGCGGCGCCAATATCGCCAAACTGGCCGAGCAGGCCAGGCGCTGGCGGCCCAAGCTGGTCGTGACCGCCGATCCGGCTCGGTTGGGAGATCTGCGCGACGCCTTGTCCGGCACGGACGTTGCTGTCGCCGCCGGCGACGCCGCCATCGTCGAGGCGGCGACGCGACCTGTCGACTGGATCATGGCGTCCATCGTCGGAGCGGCGGGTCTGAAGTCCGCCTGGGCGGCGGCGGGGACGGGCGTGACCCTGGCGCTGGCCAACAAGGAAAGCCTGGTCTGCTGCGGCCCCGCCTTGATCGAACGGGTCAAGCGGGCAGGGGGGCGTTTGATCCCCGTCGATTCCGAACACTCCGCCATCTTCCAGGTGTTTCCGGCCGAAGCGCCTGAGCGCGTGGCCAAGCTGATCCTGACGGCATCGGGCGGACCGTTCCGCCAGACTCCGCGCGAGCAGATGGTCGGCATCACGCCCGAACAGGCCGTCGCCCACCCCAACTGGAGCATGGGGGCCAAGATTTCGGTCGATAGCGCCACCATGGCTAACAAGGGCCTAGAGATGATCGAGGCGGCCTATCTGTTCGATATGCCGCAGGATCGGATCGACGTCGTGGTGCACCCCGAATCGATCATCCACAGCCTTGTGGAATATGTGGACGGTTCGACCCTGGCTCAGATGGGACCGCCGGATATGCGCACGCCGATCGCCTGCGCCCTGGCCTGGCCGGATCGGATCGCGTGGCCGGCGCCCAAGCTGGATCTGGCTGCTCTGGGTCGGTTGACGTTCGAAGCGCCCGATCTGACGCGCTTTCCCGCCCTCGATCTGGCGCGTCAGGCCCTGAAGGCGGGCGGCGCGACGCCGGCCGTGTTCAACGCCGCCAACGAGGTCGCCGCCTTCGCCTTCCTTGACCGCAAGCTGGCGTTTCTCAATATTGCCGCAGTCGTCGCCGAAACCCTTGAGCGTGCGACGAAAGCGGGGATGGCTTTCGGTTCTGGAGACGCCTGCGGCGCGGCCCTTTCGGTCGACGCCGAGACGCGTCGAATGGCCGAGAGCGTCATCGCCGGCCTTGCGAATGCGGCCTGACAGCAGGCCAGGGGAGACGATTTTCGAATGCTGGGCGTCCTGGGTCAGGTCCTGACCTCCATCGCCTCGTTCCTGCTGGTGCTGACCTTCATCGTCACCATCCATGAACTAGGTCACTTCCTTGTCGCGCGCGCCTTCGGCGTGAAGGTGGATCGGTTCGCGGTCGGCTTCGGCAAGGCCGTGGCCAGCCGCACCGATCGTCACGGCATCGAATGGCGTCTCGGCTGGCTGCCGCTGGGCGGCTATGTGAAGTTCTCGGGCGATCTGGATGCGTCCAGCGTGCCGGACCGGGCCGGACTGGACGAACTGCGCCGGCGCGTGGTGGCCGAGCGTGGACCGGGCGCCGAGCGTGACTATTTCCACTTCAAGCCGGTGTGGCAGCGCGCCCTGATCGTCGCGGCCGGGCCCATGGCCAACTTCATCCTGGCCATCACCATCTTCGCCGTCGTCTTCATGGCCGTCGGCGTGTCCTTGCGCCCCGCGCGCGTCGCGCAGGTCCAGGAGGGATCGCCCGCCGCCGCCGCCGGATTCCAGGTCGGCGACCTGATCACCGAGGTGAACGGCAAGGCTATCAAGGACGGCAGCGCGGTCACCCGCACCGTCATGCTCTCGACCGGCGATCCCGTGCGTTTCACGGTCGAGCGCGCCGGCCGTCCGGTCGAACTGGTCGCCACGCCGGAACGCCGCGAGGAAAACGACCCCATCGCCGGACGGGTCAAGGTCGGCCGCATCGGCCTCGGGCTGGGCTCGTCGGCCGGCGATGTCCGCCACGTGCGTTACGGCCCTATCGACGCCGTGGTTGAGGGTGCGCGCCAGACCGCCGACGTCATCGGCTCGACCCTGACCTACCTTGGACGTCTGGCGACGGGGCGCGAGTCGGGCGATCAGTTCAGCGGCCCGCTGGGCATGGCCAAGGCGACGGGCTCCCTGACCACGGCTGCAGTCGAGGCCAATCCGGCGCCGGGCGCCATGGCGATCAACCTGATCCTGACGCTGACAACCTTGGCCGCCATACTTTCGATCGGAATCGGCTTTCTAAATCTGCTTCCCATTCCGGTCCTCGACGGCGGGCATCTGCTTTTCTACGGCTATGAGGCTGTGGCGAAACAGCCTGTGTCGGCGCGGTTCCAGGAGATGGGCTATCGTGCAGGCCTTGCGCTTTTGGCGGGATTTATGTTGTTCGCAACGTGGAACGACCTACAGAAGCTCAATATCTTCCAATTCCTCGGCGGGCTCGTCTCGTGAGCCGACGCCAGCCCCCGACGGTTTCCCGAATGAATGACATGACCTCTCGCGCCGCCGTTCGACTGAGCGCCCGCTCCAGCCTGCTGGCTCTGGCGGTCGCCGCCGGTCTGGGCGCACCCGCGCTGGCCCAGACCGCGCCGGCTCAAACTGCGCCGACCACGACGCCTGCTGCTCCGGCTCAAGCGGCCACGTCGCAGGCCCCGGCGAGCGCTGCCGAACCGCGTGTCGAGATCGCTGCACCGCAGACGATCACGATCAATCGCATCATCGTGCAGGGCGCGCAGCGGATCGACCAGACGACGGTCCTGTCCTACCTGCCGATCCGCCCTGGTGATGCGGTCGACGCCTCGGTGCTGGACGTCGCGGTGCGCACCCTGTCGCGCACGGGCCTGTTCGCCGATGTGCAACTGGGCATCCAGAACGGCGACCTGATCGTCCAGATCGTCGAGAACCCGATCATCAACCAAGTGGTGTTCGAGGGAAACAAGGCGCTGTCGAAGGACAAGCTGACCAAGGAAGTGACCCTGGCGCCGCGCGGCATCTATACCCGCGCCAAGGTTCAGGAAGACGTCGGCGCGATCGTCGAACTGTACCGCCTCCAGGGCCGCATCTCTGCGACCGTGACGCCCAAGCTTGTCCAGCTTGAACAGAACCGCGTCGATGTGATCTTTGAGATCAACGAAGGCCCGCAAACCGGCATCAGCGCCATCAACGTCTTGGGCAACGAGGCGTTTTCGGATCGCGACGTGCGCGGCGTGATGGTCACCGAGAAGTCGACCTGGTGGAAGTTCTTCTCCAACAACGACAACTACGATCCCAACCGCCTGGAATACGACCAGGAGCAACTGCGCAAGTTCTACACCAACCGCGGCTATTATGACTTCCGCGTGGTGTCCTCGGTCGCCGAGCTGCAGCCGGACGATCAGGCGTTCCAGCTGACGCTGACCCTTAACGAAGGCGACAAGTACAACTTCGGTGAGATCAAGGTCGTCACCCAGAACGACCGGCTGAACGCCGACTTCCTGAAGGCTCTGGTGCCGATCCGGGAAGGCCAGCTGTACGAAAGCGACAAGATCGAACAGGCGGTCGACGCCCTGACGTTCGCGGCCGGTTCGGCCGGTTACGCCTTCGTCGAGATCAATCCGACCTACAAGGCCAATCCCGAGACGGACACGGTCGATGTGACCTTCAACGTGTCCGAGGGCCAGCGCGTCTATATCGATCGCATCAATGTGGTCGGCAACACCCGCACGATCGACCCGGTCATTCGCCGCGAACTGCTGCTGACCGAGGGCGACGCCTTCAACCGCGCCCTGATGGAGCGCTCGCGCAACAATCTGCGCGCCCTGGGCTTCTTCAAGGACGTGACGGTCGAGGAAACGCGCGGCAGCGCGCCGGACCGCTCGGTCATCAACGTCAACGTTCAGGAACAGCCGACTGGCGAACTGTCCGTCGGCGCGGGCTTCAGCTCCGTCGACTCCTTCACGGTCAACCTGGGCATCTCGGAGCGGAACTTCCGTGGGCGCGGCCAGAACGTGGTCGCCCGTCTGGAGTGGGGTTCGCTGCGCCAGCAGGTCGATTTCCGCTTCACGGAGCCGAAGTTCCTGGGACGCGATCTGCGCGCCGGCTTCGACCTGTTCCACTCGCGCTACGACCTGAGCCAGTATTCGTCGTACGACTATCGTTCGACCGGAGCGGGCCTGCGTCTGTCCTACCCGCTGAACGGCAATATGCTGCTCAGCACGCGCTATTTCCTAAAGTCCGACGAGATCATCGTGCCGACGGGCTTCTGCTCGGGCGTGGGGCAGGGATCCTCGGCGCTGTGCGATCAGATCGGCAGCTTCATCAACTCGTCGGCGGGCTACACGCTTCAGGTCAACTACACCAACGATCCGATCCGTCCGACGCGCGGCTGGGCTGGTTCGTTGCGTCAGGACCTTGCGGGTCTGGGCGGCGACGTGAACTATGTGAAGACCGAGGCTGATGCGAGCTGGTACTATGGCATCACCCCAGCCTGGGTCGTCAGCGTTCAGGGTTCGACTGGCTACGTCAGCGGCTGGAACGGTGACCCGATCCGCATCAACGACCGCTTCTTCAAGGGCGGCAACAGCTTCCGCGGCTTCGAGACAGCCGGTATGGGGCCGCGCGATCTGAATACGACCGACGCCCTGGGCGGCAACTTCTACGCCATCGGCACGGTCGAGCTCACCGTGCCGAACTATCTGCCCGAGCAATACGGCATCAAGACCTCGCTGTTCGCCGATGTCGGTACGCTGGGGGTGCTGGATGACCGCTACAAGCTGACGTCCACCGGAACGGTGAACACCAATATCGCCGATGAGCTGTCGCTGCGCGCATCGGCTGGCGTCAGCATCCACTGGAAGTCGCCAATGGGTCCGATCCGCTTCGACATCTCCAAGGTCCTTTCCAAGGAAGATTACGACAAGACGGAATCCTTCCGCTTCTCGACCTCCACTCAGTTCTAATCGCGGCTTTTTCGACCGCACGAGGAAACACCATGAAAGCTCTGATCATCGCGGCGACCGCCGCTGCTTCGCTCATCGCCACCGCCGCTTCGGCGCAACAGGCCGGCGCGCCGGCCAACCCCGGCCCGGTGATCCCCGGCGTCTGCGTCTATTACAACGCGCGTCTGCTGGCCCAGTCGTCGGCCGGTCAGGCCGTCGAAGCCCGCATGCAACAGTTGGCTCAGGAAGTTCAGGGCGAATTGCAGCCTTACGCCACGTCCATCCAGTCGGACGCTCAGCAACTGCAAGCCTCGGGTTCGAGCCTGCCGGCCGACCAACTGCAACAGCGCCGTCAGGCCCTGCAGCAGCGCGCGCAAGAGGCCCAACAGCTGGAAGCCACGCGTGAAAACGAGCTGCGCTACACCCTGGGTATGCAACGCCAGGCCATCACCGAGGCCGTCTCGCCGATCCTGACCGCCCTGTATCAGGAGAAGGGCTGCGGCCTGCTGCTGGACCGCGAGAGCGTCTTCATGATGAACCCGGCCATGGATGTCACTGACCTGGCGATCCAGCGCCTGAACACGGCCCTGCCGACCCTGACCTTTAACCGTATGGCCGTGCCGGCTCAGACGCAGGCTCAACCGGCCGCCGCCAACTAAGTCGTCGATGCCCGATCCCCGCTTTTTCGAAACCCTGTCGCCCCTCAGCGTCGCCGATTTGGCGGCGCAGATCGGGGGCGAGGTCGAGCGGGGCGGGGATCGCATGATCGCCTACGTCGCGCCCTTGTCCTCTGCGGACGGGGGCGCGATCGCGTTCTTAGGCGACCGCAAGTTCGCCGCCGCGCTGGCGACGACACAGGCCGGCTGCGTCATCGTGCCGGCTGAGGCCAAGGACGCCGCGCCGTCGTCCGCCGCTGTCATCATCTCGCGCACGCCTCAAGCCGCCTGGGCCAAGGCGTCGTTGGCGCTGCATCGGCCCATACTTCTGGACAAAGCGATAACCCGCGACGAGGCGGGCGAGGACGACAGCGTCGTGGTCGAACCGGGCGCGATCCTGGGGCAGGGCGTCCGCATCGGTCTAGGGTCCCGCATTGGCGCCAACAGCGTCATCGCGCCCGGCGTGCAAATCGGCCGTGATTGCGTGATCGGCGCCAACGTCAGCGTGGCCTTCGCGCTGATCGGCGACCGGGTGAAGCTGTATGCCGGCGCCCGGATCGGCGAAGCGGGCTTCGGCGCCACGGGGACAGCGGCGGGGGTCATGGATATTCCCCAACTCGGTCGCGTCATCCTTCAGGACGGCGTGACGGTGGGCGCCAACTCGTGCATCGACCGTGGCGCCTATGACGACACGGTCATCGGCGAGAACACCAAGATCGATAATCTGGTGATGGTCGGCCACAACTGCGTCATCGGCCGCAACTGCTTGCTGGTCGCCAATACCGGCATCTCGGGCTCGGTGACCGTGGGCGACAATGTCATCTTCGGCGGCAAGGCGGGGATCGGAGACCACATCACGATCGGCGAGGGTGCGCGCGTCGCGGCCGGAGCCGGTGTGCTGGCCGATGTTCCCGCTGGCGAGACCTGGTCTGGTTATCCGGCGCGTCCGATCCGACAGTTCTTGCGCGAGACGGTCTGGCTCGCCAAACAGGCCTCATCGAAGAAGGCTCCGAAGGAATCATAGGGATGAGCGACACGACTGCCGTCGAAGGCAAGATCGATTATGCCGAGGTGATGCGGCGGCTGCCGCACCGTTATCCCTTCCTGCTGGTGGACAAGGCCGAAGACTTCGTGCCCGCTACGTCAATCGTCGGCATCAAGAACGTCACCCACAACGAGCCCTTCTTCCCGGGGCACTTCCCAATCGATCCGGTCATGCCCGGCGTGCTGATCGTGGAGGCAATGGCCCAGACCGGCGCACTGTTGATGTCCAAGACGCTGGACGTCGCCGTGGCCGACAAGGTCATCATGTTCATGTCGATCGACGGGGTTCGCTTCAGAAAGCCCGCGAGGCCCGGCGACCAACTGCACATGGAGGTCAAGGTGATCCGCGCGCGGGGCGACGCCTACAAGTTCCGGGGCGAGACCTTCATCGACGGTAAGCTGGCGGCCGAAGCCGAGTTCATGGCGATGGTCGTGACTGTGCCCACTCCAGCGCCTGAGCCGGCGGCCTGATGACCGTCCATCCTACGGCTCTGATCGACGCAACGGCGACCTTGGGCGAGGGGATCGAGGTCGGCCCATGGTGCACAGTCGGGCCGAATGTGGTGCTTAGCGACAATGTGCGCCTGGTCAGCCAGGTCGTGGTCCAGCAGGACACGACGGTCGGGGCCGGGACTGTCATCCACCCCTTCGCCGTCATTGGCGGCGACCCGCAACACAATGGCTACAAGGGCGAGACGGTTCGGCTGGAGATCGGCGAGAACAACCTGATCCGCGAGCACTGCACCTTCAATCGGGGCACGCCGCAGGGGACGGGCGTGACGGTCGTGGGGTCGAACAACCTGTTCATGACCGGCGCCCATGTCGGTCACGACTGCGTCGTCGGCGACAATGTCGTCATGGCCAACAACGCGACCCTGGGCGGTCATGCTCAGGTCGGGGACAAGGTGTTCCTGGGTGGGCTGTGCGCGGTGCACCAGAATGGTCGCGTCGGGCAAGGCGCGATCATTGGGGGCTTAGCGGCGGTGACGCGCGACGTCATCCCCTATGGCTCGGCCTGGGGCAATCATGCGCGGCTACGTGGGCTGAACTTGATCGGGTTGAAGCGCAAGGGATACGGCAAGGATCAGGTGCGGCGTCTGCTTGCGGCCTATCGTGATCTGTTCGAGGGCGAGGGCGAGTTCGCCGGTCGGATCGATGGCGTGGCGGAACGCTATGCCGACCTGCCGGAGATTATGGAGATCATCGCCTTCATCCGTGACGGCGGGCGTCGTCCGCTGTGCCTGCCGAACGCGGAATGAGCGCGGCTGAAAAGCTGGGTCTGATCGCAGGCGGCGGCGATCTGCCGGCGGCCGTAGCGGCGCGTTGCGACGCGCTGGGACGGCCGGTTTTCGTGATCCGTCTGGCGGGGTTCGCGGACGATCATCTGGCGCGCTGGCCCGGCGCCGAGTTCGGCATGGCGCAGATCGGCGCGATCCTGAAGGCGTTGAAGGCCGAGCGCTGCACGCCAGTCTGTCTGGCGGGCATCGTCGATCGGCCGGATTTCAA
>NZ_DAMBJX010000064.1:0-3575 GCF_032067225.1 Brevundimonas vesicularis
CATCGTCAATCGGCCGGATTTCAAGACGCTAAAGCCCGATTTTAAAGGGGCGACCCTGTTGCCGGGCATCGTCGCCGCAGCCTCCAAGGGCGATGACGCCCTGCTGCGCAAGATCCTGTCGGTATTCGAGACCGAAGGCTTCGCCGTCGAGGGCGCCGACGACATTCTGGGCGGCGACACGCTTGGCGCAGGCGCGCTGGGAGCCGTAGCGCCGACCGAGGAGCAGCTAGCCGATCTGAAAAAGGCGCTGCATGTCGCCGAAAAATCAGGCGAACTCGATATCGGGCAGGGCGCCGTCGTCTGTGACGGCCTGGTCCTTGCGGTTGAGGCGCAGGAAGGCACCGACGCGATGCTGACCCGCGTCGCCAATCTGCCCGCCGACTTGCGTGGAGCGGTCGATAGCCCCAGGGGCGCGCTCGGAAAGGCGCCCAAGCCCATTCAGGATCTGCGCGTCGATATGCCCGTGATCGGGCCGCGCACCGTCGAAATGGCGGCGGCGGCGGGTTTGGCGGGCATCGGCGGGGTGGCCGGACGTTTAATCCTGATTGATCGCGCAGCCGTCGTCGAGACGGCGAACCGTCTGGGACTGTTCGTCTGGGGCGACGACCGGTGAGCCGCCCGCTGAAGATCATGCTCGTGGCGGCGGAGGCTTCTGGCGATGCGCTGGGCGCCGGTCTGGCCAAGGCGTTGAAGGCGCGGTTAGGAGACGATGTGGCCTTTGTCGGCGTCGGCGGGCCAAAGATGGCGGCCGAAGGCGTGGTCAGCCCGTTCGACATCGCCGAACTGTCGATCTTGGGCTGGATCGAGGGTTTGCGCGCCTATGGCAAGGTCAAGCGGCGCGTCGAGCAGACGGCGGCGCTGGCCGAGCAGGAAAAGCCTGACGCCGTGGTGCTGATCGACAGTTGGGGCTTTACTATCCGTGTGGCCAAGGCGATCCGGGCCGCGCGCCCGGACCTGCCGCTGATCAAATACGTCGGGCCTCAGGTCTGGGCCTCGCGGCCGGGCCGGGCCAAGACCTTGGCGGGCGCCGTCGATCATCTTCTTGCCCTCTATGGCTTTGATGCGCCCTGGTTCGAGCGCGAGGGCCTGCCGACGACCGTCGTTGGTTCGTCGGCGCTTCATGTGAATGTCGATGCTGCGGACGGCGCAGCGTTCCGCGCGCTTCGTGGGATCGCCGCCGATGCGCAGCTTCTCTTGGTGCTGCCCGGCAGCCGGCCCAGCGAGATCACCCGAATGGGCCCCGTCTATGAGGCCACGGTCAGAAAACTGAAGACCACGAACCCCGGCCTGGAAGTCGCCGTGGTCGCCGCGGGAACCGTCGCTCACGATGTTGCAGGCCGCGTCGCCGCCTGGCCCTTCCGCGTTCACCTGGTCGACGAAGCCGAAAAGTATGACGCCATGCGCGCCGCGACCGTCGCCCTGGCCACCAGCGGCACCGTGTCGACCGAACTGGCGCTGGCGGGCGCGCCGATGGTCATCGCCTACAAGATCGACGGGCTCAGCTATCAGCTGATGAAGCGGTTCGTGACCGCCAAACATATCACCCTGTTCAATGTCGCGGCTGACGACCGGATCGCGCCTGAATTCATCCAGCAGGAGGCGAGCCCGGCCATTCTGACGGCGGCGGTCGGGCGGCTGCTGGCCGACCCGGCCTTGGCGGCCGAACAGGCGCGTCGCCAGACCGCGGCATTGGAGCTGATGGGACGCGGAGGACCGGACCCATCCGAACTGGCTGCCGACGCGGTGCTGAAGGTCATCGCCGAGAAGTCGGCGAGCTGACGATGGCGCGGGCGCTCAGTCCGCGACGTGCGGCCGAGGTCCGCGCCGCGCTTCAGATGGCGGTCGGCGCGATGGCCGCGCTCTATCTCGCGACCTGGCTGAACCTGCCGCACCCTTACTGGAGCGTGATTTCCGCCATCGTCGTCATTCAGGCGAGCGTCGGTGGCGGCGTCCTGACCGTTGCGCGGGACCGGGCCATCGGCACGGCGACCGGGGCGCTGGCGGGGGCGGTCTTCGCCTTCCTTCGTCCGCCGGGCCTGGAAAGCATGGCCCTGAGCATCGCCGTCTCGGCGGGGCTGCTGGCCTTCTTTGCAACCGGGCGGCCATGGCTGAAGGTCGCGCCCGTGACGGCGACCATCGTCATCGCCGGCGGGACCGGCGCAGAGGGGCCGGCGTCTCTCGCGCTGGATCGGGTGATGGAAATCCTGGTCGGCAGCGGCGTCGGGGTTCTCGCGATCCTGGCCCTGTTTCCGCGCCATGCCAGGCAATCCTTCAAACTTCAGGCGCGCGAGGCGGCGGGCGAAGCGGCGAGGCTGTTGGCTTTGGTCTCAAAGGCCGTTCCGGAGGATGCCTCCGAAATCTCGCGCCATCATGCCGATCTGAAGCGGCGGCTGGATGCGTTGGGTCAGGCCGCCAAGAACGTCATCGATCTGCCCGGCCCGCAACGTGAGACGGCGGATCGAGCCGCGCTCGTGCGCGCCTTCTGGCGCGTGCGCAGCGACATCGTCATCCTGGGACGCGGTTTCCAGGCCGAGGGCGCCGGCCCCCGGCTGGATCCCTGGTCGCAGGACGCGGAGCGAGCGGTGGAGCAACTCGAGGCTCTGTCTCAGGGCAGGGCCGCCCAGCCCATGGGCGCGATCGACCAAAGCCTGGCCTTGTCCATGGCCGTCGAAGGGGACGATGTGGCTCTGGGCGCTGCTGCAATCGGCGTGGCCCATATGCACCGTGATCTGGATGACCTGGCCGCGCGTTTCGCGGATTTGAAGCTGGTCTGACGACAAAGAAAAACGCCGGGGATGTCTCCCCGGCGTTTTGCATTTCAGCTTTCGTCTCAGCCGCGCTGTTCGATCGGCACGTAATCGCGCTGGGTCGGGCCCGTGTAGAGCTGACGCGGGCGACCGATCTTCTGCGACGGATCGGCCATCATTTCCTGCCACTGCGAGATCCAGCCCACGGTGCGGGCCAGGGCGAACAGGACGGTGAACATGGTGGTTGGGAAGCCCATCGCCGACAAGGTGATGCCCGAATAGAAGTCGACGTTCGGGAACAGCTTGCGCGAGGTGAAGTATTCGTCCGACAGGGCGACCTTCTCCAACTCCTTGGCGACCAGGAACAGCGGATCGTTTTCGCGGCCCGTGGCGGCCAGCACTTCATAGGCCGACTGCTGCATGACCTTCGCGCGCGGGTCGTAGTTCTTGTACACGCGGTGGCCGAAGCCCATCAGCTTGTACTTGCGGTCCTTCACGCCCTGGATGAACTCCGGGATCTTGTCCGGGGTGCCGATTTCCTTGAGCATCGTCAGCGCCTCTTCGTTGGCGCCGCCGTGCGACGGGCCCCACAGGCAGGCGATGCCGGCGGCGATACAGGCGAACGGATTGGCGCCCGACGAACCGGCCAGACGCACGGTCGAGGTCGAGGCGTTCTGTTCGTGGTCGGCGTGCAGGGTGAAGATGCGGTCCATGGCGCGAACCAGGGCCGGATCGACATGATAGTCCTCGGCCGGAACGGCGAAGCACATGCGCAGGAAGTTTTCGGCGTAGGACAGGTCGTTGCGCGGCGACACGAACGGCTGGCCG
>NZ_DAMBJX010000064.1:3585-14623 GCF_032067225.1 Brevundimonas vesicularis
CGATGTGGTATTTATAGGCGCGGGCCGCGATCGTGGGCATCTTGGCGATCAGGCGAATGGCCGAAATGTCGCGCTGGATCGGATCGTGGATGTCCAGGCTGTCGTGATAGAAGGCCGACAGGGCGCCGACGGTGCCGACCATGATGGCCATCGGGTGGGCGTCGCGGCGAAAGCCTTCGAAAAAGCGATCGAACTGGCTGTGCAGCATCGTGTGGGTGGTGATGCTGTTTTCGAACTTCTCGTACTGGGCGGCGGTCGGCAGTTCGCCGTGCAGCAGCAGGTGGCAGACCTCGACGAAGTTCGACTTCGACGCCAGCTGGTCGATCGGATAACCGCGGTGCAGCAGCACGCCGGCGTCGCCGTCGATATAGGTCAGAGCCGATTCACAGGCCGCCGTCGAGGTGAAGCCGGGATCGAAGGTGAAGGCGCCCGTTCCCGCATAGAGTTTGCGGATGTCGATGACGTCCGGGCCGGTGGAGCCCGAAAGGACCGGCAACTCGATCGTCTTGTCCTCGAAGGACAGGGTCGCCGAGCCGGCGGGTTTGGCTTGTTCAGTCATGAATGCCCCTTTGCATCACACGTCCAGGCGCGGGGAGGCGTCGGCCGCTTTTTGGTTTGTGGGTGATCACTTAGTCTGTTGCAGCGCATCATCCAAGCGCCCGAGACTTTCGTCGCGCCCAAGAGCCGACAAAGTTCGTGCAATATCAGGTGATGTTGACCCTGCGGTAAGCGCTGCGCGCATGGGCGGGCCGATTTTTCCGAACCCGACGCCCTCGGATTCCGCAAAGGCCTTGAGCTCGGCTTCGAGCGCGAAGACATCCCAGGATTGGAACAGGGACAGCCGCTCGCGCAGGCGGGCGAGGCGATCCAGAGTTTCACCGGACAGCAGCGCCTTCGCCTTATCGTCCAGGGTCAGCGGGCGCGATTTCAGGACGAAGGCGGTTTGGTCGGCCAGATCGAGGATCGTCTTGGCGCGATCCTTGACGAAAGGCATGGCGCGCTGAAGCCGGGCTTCGTCAGCCTCCGCCAGGGCGTGGCCCTTCTGCAGATGCGCATCCAGCGTCAGCTTGGCGAGCCGCTCGTCGTCGGCGAGGCGCAGCCAGTGCGAATTGACGTGGGCCAGCTTGTCGAAGTCCAGGCGAGCCGGCGCCTTGCCGATGCCGGCGAGATCGAACCATTCGATGGCCTGGGCGTCGCTGAACAGTTCGTCGTCGCCGTGCGCCCACCCCAGGCGAGCCAGATAGTTGCGCATGGCCTCGGGCACGTAGCCCATCTCGGCGTATTCATGCACCGCCTGCGCGCCGTGACGCTTCGACAGCTTGGCGCCGTCCGGTCCGTGGATCAGGGGGATGTGGGCGAAGGTCGGGCGCATCCAGCCCAGCGCATCGTAGATCAGGCTCTGGCGCGCGGCGTTGTTCAAATGGTCGTCGCCGCGAATGACGTGGGTCACCCCCATGTCGTGGTCGTCAACGACGACGGCGAGATTATAGGTCGGCGCGCCGTCCGAACGCAGCAGAACCAGATCGTCCAGGTCGTCGGTCGACCAGTTCACGTCGCCCTGGACCTCATCGGCCACCGTGACCGTCGTCGCCTTTGGCCGACGGAAGCGCACGACGTGCGGCGAGGCCAGATCATCTACGGTCGGCTCGCGGTCGCGCCAGGGCGATTCGAAGGTGCGCTTTTCGGCCTTGGCCTCGTCGCGCAGACGACCGGTCTCCTCGGCCGAGGTGAAGTCGCGGTAGGCGTGGCCGGTTTCGAGCAGTTGATCGACCACCTCGCGGTGGCGGTCGGCCCGGCTGAACTGAAACACCGGCTCGTCGTCAGCGAAGAGCTCCAGCCAGCTCAGGCCGTCGAAAATGGCCTTCACCGCCTCATCGGTCGAGCGTTCACGGTCGGTATCCTCGACGCGGATCAGGAAACGTCCAGCGTGTCTCTTGGCGTATAGCCAGTTGAACAATGCGGTTCTCGCCCCGCCGATATGCAGATAGCCTGTCGGCGAGGGGGCGAAGCGGGTGACGACAGTCGAGGAAGGTGAGGTCATGGGGGAGGGGTCCGTAAGCGAGGCCCTTATACGCCCCGATGCGGCAAAACCTACCCCCGCTGCGCGATTGCGCGCCTGGCTGCACGCCGAGGTGGCCGCCCAGACCCTGAGATGGCGGCTATGGGCGCCGGTCGCATTCGGATCGGGCGGAGGCATCTATTTCGCCCTGCGAGCCGAGCCGGTCTTGTGGCCCTTGTTGCTGGGCGCCGCCTTGGCCTTTGGGCTGTGGGTCGTGGCGCGCCGGCGCGGCGGGTCGCGACGCCTGACCTGGCTGCTCATGATGCTGGCCTGCGTTTCAGGCGGGCTGGCGGCGGCCAAGGTGCGCACCGAAGCCGTCGCTGCGCCGATCGCGCCCGCCCTCAGCGAACCGACCGTGATCGAAGCCTGGGTCGTCGATGTCGACAGCCCGGGTCAGCGAGGCGCGCGGGTCGTGATCGCACCGGTCTGGATTCGCGGACTGACGCCCGAACAGACGCCGGTGCGCTTGCGGGCGACGGTGCGGGCCGAGCCGCCGCGGCCTGGCGAAGCGATCCGCCTGTTCAGCATTCTGAATCCGCCGCCTGCGCCGGCCAGCCCCGGCGCCTACGACTTCGGCCGCAACGCCTTCTTCCAAGGTATGGGCGGCGTAGCGTTCGCCTTGAGTGAAACGCGTGGGGCCGATCTGGCCAAGCCGCCGTGGCGACTTCGACTTGAAATGGCGGTCAACAGCGCCCGCTTCGCACTGGCCGAGCGGATCGTGGCACGGCTTGGCGAACGGACCGGCGGGATCGCCGCCGCCATGACGACCAGTCACGAAACCTGGATCAGTCAGGAGGACATGGACGTGATGCGCGATTCCGGCCTGGCGCACATCCTGTCGGTGTCAGGGCTGCATATGGCCATCGTCGGCGGTTTCGTCTTCTTCGCCGTGCGGTTGGGCGTGGCGGCCTGGCCTTGGCTGGCCCTGCGGGTTCACGGCAAGAAGGTCGCGGCCTTGGCGGGCCTGACGGCGGTCGGGGTCTATCTGGTGGTGTCGGGCGCACCGCCTCCGGCCGAGCGGGCGGCCATCACCGCCTCCATCGCCTTTCTGGCCATCCTGCTGGATCGACAGGCAGTCACGATGCATGGCCTGGCTGTGGCGGCCTTCATCGTTTTGGCCATACAGCCTGAAGCCATCGTCACGCCGGGTTTCCAGATGTCGTTCGCGGCGACGGCGGCCTTGGTCGCCTTGGTCGAGGCCTGGCCGAAGCGCCCGCGCGAAATATCCGCGCCCTGGCCGATCCTGGCAGTCCAACGGCTGGGCGGGTGGTTGACGGCGGCTGTGGCGGCCAGCGTCGTCGCCGGATTGGCGACGGGACCGTTCGCCATGCAGCATTTCAACCGCACCGCCATGTATGGACTGCTCGCCAATCTCGGCACGTCGCCCGTGGCGGACTTCATCCTGATGCCGGCGCTGGCCTTGGGCGCAGCGCTTGAGCCCTTGGGGCTGGGGAGACCGTTCCTGGCGGTCGCGGGATGGGGCGTGGATCTGATGCTGGCGATCGGCGCCTGGACGGCGGGATTGCCTGGCGCGGTCAGAACCGTCGCCAGCGCGCCGAACTATGTGCTGCCCATCGCCTTTCTGGGCGTGTTGCTCGTCTGTCTGTGGCAGGGCCGCCTGCGCTGGTTGGGACTGCCCTTTGCAGCCGCCGTCCTGATCTGGCCGCGTGAACCAACGCCGGACCTCTGGATCGGCGATGGCGGGACGACTGCCGCCTTTCACCGTGATCAGGCGGCAGTCGTCGTGCGGCCTAGCGTGCGCGAGTTTGCCGTGGATCTGTGGTCGCGACGACGGGGGTTGCCCATGATGGATCGGTCGGAGACGGGCTGGATCTGCGACCGCTTCTCCTGTCGACCGGACACCGATGAGGCCGGGCCCGTTGCGATCTGGTGGGGGCGAAAGTCGCCGAGCTCCGATCAGATGGACGCGTTATGCCGCGCAGCGCCCGTCGTCAGCGTCCGCGCCGTCGTCTCGTCGATCCCAAGCGCCTGTCAGGATCGTCTTGTCCTGGACGGCGTGGACTTTTCACGGGGTGGGGCGGTGGAGTTGTGGCGCGTCCGTTCGGGCGAGCCGAATCGATGGCGAGCGGTGTGGACGGCCGACGTTCGCGGCGACCGCCCCTGGACGCGTCAGTCCGATCCGGAGGTCAGTGATAGCGGCGCATAAGGCCGACCAGCTTGCCTTGGACCGCGACCTGATCCGAGCCATAGATCTTGGTCTCGTAGTTGCGGTTGGCGGGTTCCAGCGCGATCGAGGCCCCTTTCTTCCGAAGGCGCTTCAGCGTCGCCTGCTCGCCCTCGACCAGAGCCACCACGATCTCGCCGGAGGCGGCGTTGTCGGTCGATTTGATCACTACCATGTCGCCGTTCAGGATGCCGGCCTCGATCATGGAGTCGCCTTCGATCTCCAGCAGATAGTGCTCGCCAGAGCCCAGCATGGACTCCGGAACCGGATAGCGGGCGGTTTCATGCTCGATCGCATCGATCGGCGTGCCGGCGGCGATCTTGCCCATCAGCGGCAGCTCGCGGGTGTCGTTTGCCGCCATCGGGGCCGCAGGTCGGACACCCCCGCCGCCCTCGATGATGTCGGGCTTGAACCCGGCGCGACCGCGCGGCGCGCCGGCCGTCGCCTGTTCGGGCAGCTTCGTGACTTCCAACGCGCGGGCGCGGTGAGCGAGACGACGAATGAACCCGCGCTCCTCCAGCGCCGTGATCAGCCGGTGAATGCCGGACTTGGAGGCCAGATCGAGCGCCTCCTTCATCTCGTCGAACGAAGGGGAGACGCCGGTTTCCTGAATGCGTTCGTGGATGAACATCAGCAGTTCGTGCTGTTTGCGCGTGAGCATCGCCAGGCCCTCATGCGCCCGCCGACGAATCGGAACGGGCCGTGAACATTTGTCGATGTTCTGTAAGTGTTCCTTGCTAATGTCAACTTAACGGCGAGGCTTGCCGCCGCGTCTCGGCTCTAACGGCCAGCAACTGACGGGTCGCCGCCTCGACATCGGCCTGGCGCATCAGGCTCTCGCCAACCAGGATCGCCTGGGCATGGGCAGCCGAGACGCGCGCAACGTCGTCGGGCGTAAAGATGCCGCTCTCGGCGACCAGTAGAGCGCGAACGGGGCTGAGCATCGACAGCCGCTCCGTGGTTTCCAGATCGACCTCGAACGTGCGCAGCGAGCGATTGTTAACCCCAACCAGATCGCCGCCGAGCGCACAGGCGCGCGCCATTTCTTCCTCGTCGTGGGTCTCGATGAGCGCGTCCATGCCAAAGCGTTCGGCTTCCGACAGCAGTTCAGCGGCCAGGCTGTCATCGATCATGGCGAGGATGATCAGGATGCAGTCGGCGCCAAGGGCGCGGCTTTCGGCGACCTGCCAGGGATCGACCAGGAAATCCTTGCGCAGGCAGGGCAGGGCGACGGCCTCGCGAGCCTGGCCCAGATAGGCGTCGTCGCCCTCGAAGCTGGGGCCATCGGTCAGCACGGACAGACAGGCCGCGCCGCCGGCCTCATAGGCGCGGGCCAAGGCCGGCGGATCGAAATCGGGCCGGATCAGGCCCTTGGACGGGCTGGCCTTTTTGATCTCGGCGATCAGGGCGGGACGACCGGTTTCCTCTCCGACGCGTTCCAAGGCGGCGCGAAAGCCGCGCGGGGTCGATGCGGCGCGGGCCAGGGCTTCGATCGCGTCCTGTGACGTCGCCGCCTTGCGGGCGGCGACGTCCTCGCGCTTGTAGGCGGCGATACGATCCAGAACGTCGGTCATGCGGGCTCTTCGCTTTCCAGCGGCGTGGAGGTGATGCGGGCCAGGCGATCCAGCGCCTCGGCGGCTCGACCGTCGTCGATGGCGGCAGCGGCGAGCGCGGCGCCATCGGCCAGATCGGCCGCGCGATCGGACACCACGAGGGCGGCGGCGGCGTTCAGCAGCACGATGTCGCGGTAGGGTCCGGCGGCGCCGGCCAGAAGCGCGCGCAGGGCGACGGCGTTCTCTTCGGCGTCGCCGCCGCGAATGTCTGCGATAGAGGCCCGCGGCAGGCCGGCGTCCTCGGGCGTGATTTGGAAGCGACGAACCGCGCCATCCTTCCATTCGACGACGTCCGTGGGGCCGGAAGTCGCCAGTTCGTCCAGGCCTTGGCCGTGAACGGTCCAGGCGCGTGTGGCGCCGAGCCGGCCCAGCACCTCGGCCAGCGGCTCCAGCAGGCGCGGATCATAGACGCCCATGACCTGCCGCCTTGCAGACGCCGGGTTCGAAAGCGGTCCCAACAGGTTGAAGACGGTGCGGAAACCGATCTCGGCTCGCACCGGCCCGACATGACGCATCGCCCCGTGATAGGCAGGCGCGAACAGGAAGCAGATCCCGGCCTCGTCCAGCGCCTTCTTCTGCTGCGCCTGCGACGCCATCAAGTTCACGCCCAGGATCGACAAGACGTCGGAAGATCCTGATTTCGAAGACATCGCCCGATTGCCGTGCTTGGCGACCTTCAGACCGGCGCCGGCGAGAACCAGGGCTGCGGCGGTCGAGATATTGTAGGTGTGCTGGCCGTCGCCCCCGGTGCCGCAGGTGTCGATCACCTCGTGGGGATGATCCAGCGTCAGGGCGGCTTCACGCATGGCGCCCGCGAAGGCGGCGATCTCGTCCACTGTCTCGCCGCGCATCCGCATTGCGGTGACGGCGGCTGCGACCTGGGAAGGCGTGGGCTCGCCCCGCAGGCAGGCGGCGAAGAAGTCGTGCGCCTGCTGCGACGTCAGAGGATGGCCCTCGACCAGCCGGGCGAGGATCGGCTTGAACCCGTCGCCCACGGTCAGGCGGCCGCGAGGCGCTTTACGCCGGCGATCTCAAGGAAGTTGGCCAGCATGTCGTGACCGTGCTCGGTGGCGATGGATTCCGGGTGGAACTGCACGCCGTGGATCGGGCGGCTGCGATGCTGCAAACCCATGATCTCGCCGTCGGCGGTCCAGGCGGTGACCTCCAGGTCGTCGGGCAGGGTTTCGCGCTTGACCGCCAGTGAGTGATAGCGTGTGGCGGTGAAGGGCGAGGGCAGGCTGGCGAAGACGCTCTGGCCCTCGTGCAGGATCGGCGAGGTCTTGCCGTGCATCAGTGTCTTGGCGCGGATGACGTCGCCTCCGAAGGCCTGGCCGATGGCCTGATGACCCAGGCAAACGCCCAGGATCGGCATCGACTCTGGCGCTGTCGTGATCAACGGCAAACAGATGCCGGCCTGATCGGGCGCACATGGGCCAGGCGAAAGCAGAACGGCGGCGGGGTTCAGCGCCCACGCCTCGTCCACCGACAGGTCGTCGTTGCGCACCACATGCGTCGGCGCGCCCAACTCCGCGAGGTAGTGGACGAGATTGTAGGTGAAGCTGTCGTAGTTATCGACGACGAGGATCATGGCTTGGCTTCTAGGCGTGACGCGCGTCCGCGCCAAGCGGGCGCGGCCTTAAAGCGCATTTTAACTCGACGGGACTAGGACTGGGCGGGTGAAACTCGCCGCTGAAAAAGACATCGCCGCCAAGATCGCCGCCGCAAAGGCGAAGCTGGTCGTGGTCGAAACCAAGCCCAACCCCGTCGCCGCGCTTGGCGCAGCCGCGTTCGCGGCCACCGCAGCGGTTCTGATGGCGGGCGTCGTCATCATCGGGCCGGGCGTGCAGTTCAACGACCCGGTAATGACGATTTCGCGCTAGCGATTGCCGGTGCGAAAGCGCCAGGCGGCTTCCGCCGCCCGCATCGGCGCCCGCGCCTTGTGCTGGGTCTCGGCATATTCGGCCGCTGGATCGCTGTCGGCGACGACGCCGGCCCCGGCCTGAACGAAGATCCTGTCGTCAGCGAACAGGGCGGTGCGCAGGGTGATGCAGATGTCCGCCTCGCCGCCGGCCGAAATATAGCCGACGCCGCCGCCATAACCGACGCCGCGCTTTTCGCTTTCCAGTTCGTCGATGATCTCCATCGCGCGGACCTTGGGCGCGCCCGACAGGGTGCCGGCCGGCAGGGCGGCCAGCAGCGTGTCCACCGCATCCAGCCTGGGGTCAGCCTTGCCCCGCACGTTGGAGACGATGTGCATGACCTGGCTATAGCGTTCGACGACGAAGCTCTCGGTGACCTCGACCGTGCCGGGCGCCGCGACGCGCCCGACATCGTTGCGGCCAAGGTCCAGCAGCATCAGGTGCTCGGCCAGCTCCTTCGGATCAGCCAACAGTTCGACTTCCAGCGCCTTGTCCGCCTCTGGCGTCGCGCCGCGCATGCGGGTGCCGGCCAGCGGTCTAATCGTGACCTCGCCGTCCTTCAACCGAACCAGGATCTCGGGACTGGAGCCGGCGAGCTGGAAGCCTTCGAAGTTCAGATAGAACAGATAGGGCGACGGATTCTGGCGACGCAGCGAGCGATAGAAGGCGAAGGGATCGTCGGTCCAAGGCGCCGAAAAGCGGTGGCTGAGGACGACCTGGAAGATATCGCCGGCGCCGATGTAGTCCTTGGCCCTGGCGACCATCTCGCCGAAGGCCGGCTCGTCCACCGGCGAGGTGAAGACGGGAGCCGGCGTTTGCTGCGGGGCGGCGCGGATGGGCAGAGGCTCGCGCAAGGCCGTCTCGAACGCATCCAGCCGCGCCGTCGCGGCGTCGAACGCCTCTTCGGAGGCGATGCCCGCGTCGGGATAGGCGGCCGATACCAGAACGATCTCGTGGCGAACCGAATCGAAGATGGCCACCAGCGACGGCCGCGTCAGCACGGCGTCGGGCAGGTCGAGCGGATCGGGGTTTGGCGCGCCCAGCGGCTCCAGCAGTCGCACCATGTCGTAGCCGAAAACGCCGAACAGGCCGGCGGCCATCGGAGGCAATCCCTCCGGCAGATCGAACTTCGACGCCGCGATCAGCGCGCGCAGGGATTGCAGCGCCGGCAGGGGTTCGGCGGTAAAGCGACCCTCCGCTATGGCTGAGCCGCGCGACATTTCGGCCGCGTTGGATCGACAACGCCAGACCACATCGGGATCCAGCGTCAGGATGGAGTAGCGTCCCTTGACCGCGCCGCCCTCGACCGACTCCAGCAGACAGGCGTACGGCCGATCGCGCCCCAGCTTCAGATAGGCCGAGACCGGGGTTTCCAGGTCGTCGATGACCCGCCGAACCAGGACCTGCGGCCGACCGGCCGAAAGGCCGGCGGCGAAGGCGTCGAACGTGATGTCGCGCGAAGCGTCGTCGGTCATTGCGCCGGTGCGGCGGGCGTTGCGCCAGCCGACAGACCCAGGGCCGACAGCGCCTGGGCCGGGTCGTTCTTGGCCTTGGAGCGCTGAGCGCCCGCCGAGACCGACGATTCGACCATCGCCTGCACCAACTCCTGGGTCAGGCGCGGGCGGACCTGCTCGGCCAGCGGACCGGCCACGGCCGGATTGGCGGCGCGGACGTTGTCGACGCGGCCGACCACATAGGCGGTCTGCGACGCCGGCTGCGAGAAGGCCTGGCCCTTGGACTGGCCGAACAGACCCTGAAGCACGCCCTGACCCAGGGCTTCTTGGGTTTGTTGATTGCGGATGACGCCGGTACGCACGGTCAGCGGCGCATTGACCGAGCGAGCGACCGCGGCGATGTCCTCGCCATTGCGCACGCGGGTCGTCAGCTCTTCGGCCTTGGCCGACAGGCGACGCATGGTCTCACGCTGGATCCATTGGGCGGCCAAGGGCTCACGCACCTCTGCCAGGGTCGGCAGGGCCGACGGGCGGATGTCGTTGACGCGCACGGCGAAATACTGCCCCTGACCGGCGTCGATGACGTCGCTTTCGCCGCCCTTGGTCAGGCTCCAGGCCGTCTCGAAGATTTGCGGCGGAGCGTTAAGCGCCTGACCGTTCGGCAGCTTGCCGTCCTTGGTGAAGGGCGGCAGATCGACGACGCGACCGCCGGCTTCGCTCGCCGCGTCAGCCAGGTTCTTGCCGGCCGTGCGGGCGGCTTCATACTTCTCGACCTTGGCGTAGGTCTGGGTCTTCACGTCCTCGGCGCGCAGTTCCTGGATTAGTTCCTCGCGAGCGCTGTCGAGCGTTGCGGGCGCGGCGGGTTGAACGGCCGTGACCTTGGCGACCGCGAAGCCGACACCGGCCTGAACCGGGTTGGACACCTGATTGGCTTGCAGGCCGAAGACGGCGGCTGCGGTTGCGGCGTCGCCGATGGCCGAGCGGGGGGTTTCGTTGAAGGCGGCCGGCGTGATGTTGTTGGCGCGGCCGACGTCGGCGGGCGATTGGCCCGCGCGCAGGGCGGCGGCGATCTTCTGGGCCGTCTCGCGGTTGGGCGCAGTCAGGGTGACGAACGAGCGCGTCTCGGGCTTGCTTAGCGTGTCCTTCTTGAACTCGAAGCGCTCGCGGATGCGGTCTTCCGAGATCGGCGCATTGGCCGAAGCCTCAGGCGTGAACAGGACCACCGACACCATGCGGAACTCAGGCGCGCGCAGGCGGTCGGCGTTTTCCTGGATGAAGGCGTTCAACTGGGCGTCGGTCGGGGCCGGGATTTGACCAGCCATCGCGGGGGTCACCTCGAACCAACGACCATCGCGGCTTTCGAAGGCGGACCCGGCCAGCAGCGCGCCATAGATGCGCGGCACGCGGGCGCCGGCGAAGACGGCGGCGCCGAAATGTTCCGTCGCGTATTGGTCGCGCAGGTCCTGCTCCAGCATGGCGGGGGTCAGGTTTTGCTGTGCCAGAGCCGCTTCATAGGCCTGCTGGTCGAACTGTCCGGTGACCGAGTTGAAGAAGGCCGGGATCTGGCGGATCTGCTTGACGATCAGTTCCTTGCCCGGGCGGATGCCTGCCTTAAAGGCCCAGTTCAAGAAGCCCAGCTGCTGCGTCTGCTCGGTCAGGAAGCGGACGTGAATATTTTCCGCAACCAGCTCCTGGTTCGTCAGGGGACGGCCGACCTGCTGCTGCAGCCGTTCACGCACCTGATCGAAAGCGGTGCGGAACTCGACTTCGTTCATCGAGCGGTCGCCCGCGTCGATGACGTGTTTCGG
>NZ_DAMBJX010000065.1:0-12424 GCF_032067225.1 Brevundimonas vesicularis
GCTGGCGGGGCTGTGGAACGAGAAGTTTGACCACCTGTCGACGGTCCAAAACTTCATCGTCATGCCGATGACCTTCCTGTCGGGGACCTTCTATCTGGTCGAGAACCTGCCCGAGCCGTTCCGGGCGCTGAGCCGCTACAACCCCTTCTTCTATCTGATCGACGGCTTCCGCTACGGCTTCATCGGCCATGCCGAAAGCAATCTGACGGTCGGCGTCATAGGGTCGGCCGTGCTGATGGCCGTCATGGGCGTGGTCTGCTGGCTGGTGTTCCGCTCGGGCTGGCGTCTTAAGAGCTAGATCGCTACCTGTTGCGGATCGCTCCCCCGAGAGGTCCGCTTCATGCTGTTTCGTTCGCTCGTCGCCGCCACGGCCCTGTTCGCCGCCACATCCGCTTTTGGGCCCGCCTTCGCTCAGGAAGCGACGCCCCAAGCCGGCGACCGCCCCGACATCGCCGCCGGCGCCGCCCAGTTCATCAAGCCCACCAACGCAGAGCGGACCCAGGTCCTGGTCGGCTTCCTGACGACGCTGGGCTTCACGCCCGAAATTCAGACGTTCGAAGGCGGCAACCAGGCCACCGGCCCGATGGAAGGTGCCAATGTCGTCGTCACGGTGGGCGAGGGCGCCAAGGACATCGTGCTGACCGCCCACTATGACGCGGTGAAGCTGCGTGACGGGACGCTGTCGCAGGGCATCGTCGACAACGTCGGCTCGGTCATGGCGATGATGGAGGCGGCCAAGACGCTGGACATGGCGCTGGAAGGCCAGCCGGTCGCCCACCGCTTCGTTTTCGTTTTCACCGACCAGGAAGAGCTGGGCCTTCTGGGCGCCAAGGCCTTCCTTGAGAAACACGGCAAGGACCGGATCGCCGCCGTCATCAACGCCGATGTCGCCGCCTATGGCCAGACGGTCATGTATGGCGAGAACAATGGGCCGCAGTCGGCCTTCGTGTTGGAGACGCTGCGCGGCCTGTGCGCCGAACGCGGCTTCGACTGCATGCCCTATCCGACCTATCCGCCCAGCGACGACCGCGCCTTCTCGGCCGCCGGCGTGCCGGTGGTGTCGATGGGCACCCAGGATGCGGTCGGCGCCCACCAGATGTGGCTGGCCTTCAACGGCGGCAAGGACAACGGCCTGAAGGAGGGCTTCGTCCCGCCCGTCTTCCAGCGCATCCACTCGACCGAGGACAAGCTGTCGTATCTGAAGGGCGTCGACGTCGCCCGCTTCGGCCTATTCATTGCCGATCTCGGCCTGGCCCTGGACAAGAAGCTGGTCGAAATCCAGGCCAAGGATGCGGCCGTCGCCGCCGAAACCGCGCCGGCGACCTCGGCGCCCTCCGAACAGTAGAAACCCTGCGGAGCGACGGTGTTGACTAACGCCGTCGCTCATCCGACAACGCCTGACCGTATTGATCCGGCTCCGTCGCGCTCGCGCCGGGGCCGTCTCGCTTTTGGAGGTCTTGGTCCCGTGTCCACTGAACATCTGATGGGTGTCTACAATCGCGCGCCGCTGGAAGTGGAACGCGGCCGAGGCGCGCGTCTGTGGGCGACCGACGGGACCGAATATCTTGACTGCGTCGCCGGCATCTCGACCAACGGCCTGGGCCACGCCCACCCCGAACTGGTACAGGCGGTCAAGGATCAGGCCGAGAAGCTGTGGCACGTCTCCAACATCTTCCGCATTCCGGGTCAGGAAGCGCTGGCTGACGCCCTTTGCGAATCCAGCTTCGCCGACGTGGTGTTCTTCACCAACTCGGGCACCGAAGCCGTCGAATGCGCGCTGAAGACGGCGCGCAAATACCACTCGGCCAACGGCGCGCCTGAGCGGATCGACATCTACGGCTTCGACGGCTCGTTCCACGGTCGGACCTATGGCGCGATCAACGCCGCCGCCAACCCCAGCTATACCGAGGGCTTCGGCCCGCCGATGCAGGGCTTCCACCAGCTGAAGTGGGGCGACCACGAGGCGATCAAGGCCGCCATCGCCAACCCCACGACCGCCGCCATCATCGTCGAGCCCGTGCAGGGCGAGGGCGGATGCCGCGCCATGCCCGAACAGTGCCTGCGGGGCCTGCGTGAGCTGTGCGACGAACACGGCGTCCTGATCATCTTCGACGAGGTCCAGTGCGGCATGGGCCGGACTGGCAAACTGTGGGCCCACGAATGGGCGGGCATGGCGCCGGATATCATGGCTGTGGCCAAGGCCCTGGGCGGGGGCTTTCCCATCGGCGCCTGCCTGGCCTCGGCCAAGGCGGCCAAGGGGATGACGGTCGGCGTTCACGGCTCGACCTTCGGCGGCAACCCTCTGGCCATGGCCGTGGGCCAGAAGGCGCTGAGCCTGATCAACAGCCCCGAGACGCTGAACAACGTCAATGAGATCGCCGGCTACCTGAAGCAGCAGTTCGCGGGCCTTCAGGAACGCTTCCCCGATGTGATCGCCGACGTGCGCGGCAAGGGCCTTCTGATCGGCATCAAGATGGTGCCGAACAATCGCGAGTTCATGGCCCTGGCGCGCGACACGCAGCAGCTGCTGATCGCCGGCGGGGGCGACAATTGCGTGCGCCTATTGCCGCCGCTGAACCTGACGCTGGACGAGGCCCGCGAAGCCGTGGCCCGTTTCGAGGCGGCCTGCGAGGTCGCCCGCGAAAAGCTGGCGGCCTGATGGTCCGGCACTTCCTCGACATCCACCGGCTGGACGCGGCGGATCTGCGCGCCATCCTGGACGACGCCCATGCCCGCAAGGCCGCCCGCAAGGGCTGGCCCCAGGGTCGCGCCGACGTCGATGCGCCCGGCAAGGATCGCGTCCTGGCGATGATCTTTGAGAAGAACTCGACCCGCACGCGGTTCAGCTTCGACGCGGCGATCCGCCAGCTGGGCGGCTCGTCCATCATCGCCACCGCCTCGGACATGCAGCTGGGTCGGGGCGAGCCGGTCGAGGACACGGCCCGCGTGCTGTCGCGCATGGTGGATGCGGTGATGATCCGCGCCAACGATCATGAGGATGTGGAGCGTTTCGCCCGCGTCTCGACCGTGCCGGTTGTCAACGGCCTGACCGACCGGTCGCACCCGTGCCAGATCCTGGCCGACCTGCAGACGATCGAAGAGCATCGCGGACCGATCGCCGGCAAGACGATCGCCTGGATCGGCGACGGCAACAACGTCTGCCACAGCTTCATGCACGCGGCGCCCAAGTTCGGCTTCCATTTGAACGTCGCCTGCCCGGCGGAATACCACCCGGACCTACGTGATTTGGCCAAGGGCGGCGACGCCGTCACCCTGACCAGCGATCCGCGCGAGGCGGTCAAGGGCGCCGACGTCGTCGTCACCGACACCTGGGTCTCCATGGGGGATCAGGACTATGAGGCGCGCCTGTCGGCGTTCGAACATTACGGCGTCGACGAAGCCCTGATGGATCTCGCCGATCCCGAAGCGGTCTTCCTGCATTGCCTTCCCGCCCACCGTGGCGAGGAAGTCACCGACGCCGTCATCGACGGGCCGCGCTCGCTGGTTTGGGACGAGGCCGAAAACCGCATCCACGCCCAGAAGGCCGTTCTGGCCTGGTGCTTCGGCGGCTGATCTGCGCTCAGTCCTCGCCGCTGATCGGCGGCGAGGCTGTCGACGGTCCCAGCGCCAGCAGGCCGTCGTAGGCGCCGTCCTCTACTGGCGTCAGGATGACGCCTCGCACCTGGTCGGCATCGCTGGCGATCAAAGGATTGACGCCGCAGGCATCCCGCCCGCAATTCCAAGCAAAGCCGCCTTGCTGGGCGACCCTCAGGCTCAATGTTTCTCTCGTGGGCAAATGGCCGGTCGCGGGCATGCCTATGTCTGGATATCTGGCGAGAGTCGTCTTGCGCGCGTGGATATTGCCCGCCAGTCCGATCACGCGCGCATCGGGTCTGTTCTGGCGCGCCTCGCTGAGAAGCTGGCCCATATTCAGCTCATACCACGCCTGATCGAGTTCTTGCCCGCGGGTCATGCTGGGCTGGAAAAGGTGGGCCGAGATATCGCGTCCCGACGCCTTGAGCATCCGCACCTTTTGCAACAGAGCCAGAAGAGCCTTGCTGGTGCGTCCATCCTGACGCGCGCGGTTCAGAAGAGAGCTGCCACTTAACGTGGCCAATGCACTCGCCTCGTCCGGCTGTGAAATGAACGCATCGAGAGTCGGTTGGAGCGTATCTTCAAGTTCCAGTGCGACAACCACAGGCCCTTGCTCCGCAGCAGCGCAGGCGATTTCGCCGACGGCGCGCGGCGCCTCTTCCGTACCGTGTAACTCGCCGATCATGATGACCCGTTCGGGCCTTTCCAAGAGCGCGGTCGTCCCATCCGGCGGCGAACAGGCCATGATGGCCGCGCTCAGCAGTCCCAGCATTCTCACATCCCCCTGAAGCTATCGAGTTGCGAAAGACGCAACCTTGAGGGCGGAATTGTGGTGCGCTGGGACTGCTTATTGGCGTCAGTCTTCTTACAGCTTCACGTCCGACACGCCGCCGACATCCGGGACGCTCTTGGTCAGGTTGGCCTTGAGAACTTCATAGCCGAAGCCGAGTGCGCCCTTGTCGGACACCCACACGCGGCCGTCGTCGGCGTCGAAGCGGACCAGGGTCAGGTGGGCGTCGTCCTTGCCGTCCGGGTACCAGGCGGCGACGACGGGGTTCCAGTATTTCTCGATGCGGCTGCGGTCCTGATCGATGGCCAGGCGGCCGTGGATGCAGGCCTGAACCTTGCCGTCCTTGGCCTGGTAGCAGAACATGCCGTTCTGACCGCCGCCGGCGACGTCACGGGCGAAATCGGTGTCGTCGCGGGTGAAGAACCAGATGGTCCCCGTCTCGTCCTCGCCGAAGCCGGTCATGGGTTGGTGGTGATAGCCGGGGCGATCGATGCCCAGCATGCCGGTGTTGGACTCCTTCAGGCTCTTCCAGAATTCCTTCTCGGCCTCGGCGGGGGTCAGTTTGTCGGACACGCGGTCTCTCCTTGAGTGGTTCGCAAGGTTCAACCGACCGGCCGTGATCGGGTTCCCGTCTCTAGGCGCCGGGTATCCAGGGCGCACGCTCTGCGCCGAACAGCGTCGCCAGGTGGATCAGCAGCAGCATGGCGATCGCCGCCGCGCCGACCATCAGGAACCGCCACGGCATCAGGCGCGGTCCCTTGAACGGATCCGGCGGCCGGGCGCCGCGCCATCCGCAAAAGATCATGACGGCGAGGGCGACGCCCAGCAGGACGAGGGTAGTGGTCAGGCTCATGCGCCGCAGGTGGCGAAAGCCGCGCCGCTTGGCAAGCGAACCCTTGCCGGGAGGTTAATCTTCATGCCGCGTTAACCGAGATGATTCACAAATCCGGCTGTCTGGCGCGATGTCCACAGGATTGGAATATCGCTGCTAGATATTGCGGTTAACCATCAGTTTACACCCTCGATATTGACGGTATAGCCTTCGTCGCATGGGCTGGGAGACGAATCAGTGAGCGCTGCAGCGCCGTGGAGCGTTAAGGGAATCGATCCCAAAGCACGCGAGGTCGCCAAGGATCTGGCGCGCCGGTCCGGCATGACGCTGGGCGAATGGCTCAACTCCATGATCATGGAAGACGAGGAGGAGGGCTACGCCACCCTGCCGCGTCGCTCCCAGGCCGCCGAATACGAACGCCGCAACCGCAGCCGCCGTCTGGACGACGCCTATGAGGTCGAAGACAGCCAGCAGCGGATCAGCGCCTCCATCGATGTGATCGCCGCACGGCTGGAAGCCGCCGAACGTCGCTCGACCGTCGCCATTCAGGGCGTGGATCAGGCTGTCGCGGGGCTTATGCGTCGGCTGGACGGCCAAGAGGCCGAGGCCCAGGGCGCAGCCCGCCGCATCGACGACATCGCTGAGGAGTTGCGCGAAGGGCATCGCCGCCTGCGCGCCTTCGAACGCGACACCGGCCCGTCGACCCAGGAAGCCTTCGGCAAGATCGAGACCTCCCTGGGCGCGCTGACCGGGCGCCTGTACGACATCGAGGAACGCCAGCGTCTGGGCGTCAGCGATCTGCGCGAGCGAATGGAGGCGGTCGAGAAGGCCGCCGGCCCCGGCGTCGGCACGGAAATGCTGGCCCAGGTCAGCGCGCGTCTGGACGAGGCCCAGAACCGCACGACCGAAGCCCTGAAGACGCTGGAACGCTCGTTCGCCGCGCTGGATCAGCGGATGCGGACGGCCGAAAGCCGCGTAGAGCCGGAAGGCGCGCGCGACCTGGCCCGTTTCGAGAAGCTGGCCGAAAGCCTGTCGCGTCAGATCGACACCAATCGCGCCGAGATGATGCAGCGTCTGGACGCCGCCGAAACCGGGGCGCGCATCGACCGTATCGAACGCGCCGTCCAGGCCGTCGGCGATCAGTTGAAGGCGTCCGAAGAGAAGGGCGCCATCGGCCTGGAGGCCATGGGCCGCGAGGTCCTGCGCATCGCCCGCAACCTGAATGCGCGGGTCAAGAAGGTCGAGACGGACAACGATGGTCGCACCGACGCCGTCGCCCGCGCCGCCGCCGACGTCGTCAGCCAGACCATCGAAACCGAGGTCGCCCGCCGCGCCGCGCGTCTGGACCAGGACTTCGCCCGCCACGTCGACCGCGTCGACCAACGTCTGACCGCCAGCGACGATCGCCACGCCATCGCGCTGGAGAAGCTGGGCGGCGAGATCACCCGCATTTCGGACCAGCTGAGCGATCGCATCGCCCAGTCCGAGCGCCGCTCGCAGCAGGCGCTGGAAGACATCGGCCGACGTCTGTCGGAAAGCTCGGACAAGATCGAGCAGCGCTACGACCGCGCCTCCGGCGAACTGGCCGAGCGGATGCGTCTGAGCGAGGAGCGCACCGCCCGTCTGCTGGCCGAGGCCCGCGAAAGCATCGACGCCCGCGCGCCGACGCCGATCCGTGACAAGCCGCTGGACAATGAGCCGGCGTGGACCCCGGCGCGACAGGTGCTAGAACGCGCCGCCTCAGCGACCATACAGGCGCCGATCCAGTCCGCATCCATCGAAGGCGACTGGCGCGCCGCCGCCTTCCCCGATGAGACCTTCACCGACCAGGACGCCTGGTCCAGCGATCCGGTGGCGCCCGAAGTCGCGACCGCTGCGCCCTTCCCGTCGGCCCCCGTCGCCCAGACCGAGGCCGAGCCCGCCGAGGCGCTGGCCGACGAAATGCCGATGCGCCAAGTCGATCCCGACGGCGTCGAACCCATCATCCAGCCCTTCAGCGGTTTCGGCGGCGCCGATGTCGAGGATGCGCTGGAGGCGACGTCGCCGGGCTTCTCGACCGCACCGGCCGAAAAGCGTGACGCCGCCGTCCTGGACGCGGACGACGACGATTTCGGCGGCGAGACCGAGTTCGTGGATCCGCGCCGGCTGCGCTCCAGCATGGAAGCCGCCGCCGCCGCCGGCCGCGCCGCCTCGACCCGCAGCACCATCGACGCCGCTCGTGCTGCAATCACCGCGCCGGCCGAGCCGGAACCTGCGCCCCGGTCGGGCTTTGGCCTGAAGCGCGGCGGCAAGTCCAAGCTGCAGGAACGGCTGGACCGGCAGGCGTCCAAGGACGGATCGACGGTCAAGAAGGCGTTTCTTGCTTCGGTCACGGCGGTCGCCCTGACCGGGGGCGTCTATGGCTATCTGTCCCTGACCGACGGCGGTGCGCCGGACTTCGAGATGCCCAGCTTCGGCGGCGGCTCGACGACAAACGGCGCCGTGCCGCTGGCCGCGTCGGCGGTGACGCCGATCGGCCCGAAAGCGACCTTCGACATCGGCGGCCCCGGCGCGGCGGACTATGAGGCGGCGATCGGCAAGCTGGAGGCGGGCGACAACTCTGGCCTGGACGGCATGAAGCGCGCCGCCAACCTAGGCTACGCCCCCGCCCAGACCTATCTGGGTCAGCTGTATCTGGACGGCGCCAATGGCGTGCCCGCCGATCCGGCCCAAAGCCGTCAGTGGGGCCGTCGCGCGGCCGAGGGCGGCGATCCGCGCGGGATGCATCTGTATGGGATGCAGCTCTATGAAGGCGACGGTGGCGCGACCAATCAGGCCGAGGCCCTGACCTGGCTGCTGAACGCGGCCGAGCGCGGGCTGCCGGACAGCCAGTATAATGTTGCGCGCATCTACGAGACCGGCGCCGACGGCGTGGCCAAGAATCCGACCGAAGCGCTGAAATGGTACATGATCGCCGCGCGCGGCGGGGATGCGGAGGCCCAGGCCGCCGTGACGCGCCTGCGTCCGACAGCCAGCGCCACGGCCCAGCGCGCGGCCCGCACCGCCGCCGACGCCTTCGTGGCCCAGTCGCAGGGTCAGTCGCAGGCCCAAGCCCAGGCGACAGGCTAGATTCCTAGGCGCCGGGCGGCTATCGGTCGCCCGTCGTCCCCGACCTCGCCCGCCTGACGGCGATTCTTGTGTCCGCTCCAGCCGAAGGCGCGTCCTTTGGACATCTATCTGCCGATCGCCGAGGTTTCGGTGAACTGGCCGACCCTGGTGATCCTGGGGGCGGTGGTCGGATTCGTGTCCGGCCTGTTCGGCATCGGCGGCGGCTTCCTGATGGCGCCGATCCTGGTTTTCCTGGGCATTCCACCGACCGTCGCCGTCGCCAGCCAGGCCAGCCACGTCGTGGCATCCTCGACGTCGGGCGTCATCCGCTATGCCGGGGCGGGTTCGGTCGATTTCAAGATGGGGTCTGTGATGGCGGCCGGCGGCGCCGCCGGCGCCCTGGCGGGGGTCGAACTGTTTCGCTACCTGCGCCTTCTGGGCCAGGCCGACCTGGTCGTGGCCCTGTCCTATCTCGTCTTCCTGGGCGCGATCGGCATTCTGATGCTCAACGAGAGCCTGTCCGAGATCCTGCGCCGCCGTCGGGGCTTGCCCGCGCCGCACAAGCAGCGTCGGCGGCCGATGTGGCTGTATGGTCTGCCGCTAAAGATGAAGTTCCCGAAGTCGGGTCTGTATATCAGCGCCTTGCCGCCGTTCGGCCTGGGCGTCTTTGCAGGCGTCCTGTCGGCCATCATGGGGGTGGGCGGCGGCTTCATCCTGGTGCCGGCCATGCTCTATATCCTGCGCATGCGCGCGGGCGCGGTGGTGGGCACCAGCCTGTTCCAGATCATCATCACCACCGCCATCACCACCATTCTTCAGGCCGGGCGTAACCAGACGGTCGACATCGTCCTGTCCACCATTCTGCTGCTGGGCGGCGTTGTCGGCGCCCAGATCGGCGCGCGGTTCGCCGGGCGGCTCCGCGCCGAGGAACTGCGCGCGGCGCTGCGCCTGATCGTTCTGCTGGTCGGAATCCAGATGGGGCTGGATCTGTTCGTGCGGCCCAACGACATCTTCATGATCGCGCCGGGGATCGCCGACTGATGCAGGCGCTTCCTCCCCCTCCGCCCCCTGTTGCGGCCCCGCCACTCGATCGGTCCGAAGCGACGACCGGAGACCTGCGCGTCGCCGCCGCCCTGACCGACGCCCAGGTCCGGGTCGACAGCAGTTTCCGGGGCGCGTCCATCGTCCTCTACGGCGCCGTATTCAATCCGACGCCAGAGCCGGCGGACGTCGTGGTGGTGGTGCGGGGGCCGGACGCGCCGATCCGCCTGGTCAAGAAGACGCGCACGTCCGGTGTCTGGCTGAACAGCCGGCCGGTGCTGTTCGAGGGCGCGCCCGGCTTCTACATGACCGCCTCGACGCGCCCGCTCAGCGACATCGCGGACTTCGGCCAGTTGCGGCGGCTGGGCGTCGGCGTCGATCACCTGCGCATCGACGCGCCCGAGGAAAGCCGCACCGTCACCCGCTATGGCGTGCGCGACGTGGTCGTCAGCCGTCTGGGCGACGACTATCTGGATTGGCGCCGCGCGGTGATCCGGCTGAAGGAGGCCGCCGCCCTCTATGACACCGACTCCGAAGGGGTGGAGTTCGTGGACCGGGGCCTGTTCCGCGCCGAGGTCAAGCTGCCGACCGTGGCGCCCACCGGCAAATACTACGCCGAGGTCTGGCTGTTTCAGGACGGCGAGCCGCAGTCGGTGTCGAACCTGACGCTGACGGTCGAGAAGGTCGGGTTGGAGCGCGACATCTATGAGTTCGCGCACCGTCGGCCGTGGCTGTACGGCGTGCTGTGCGTCGTGCTGGCCGCCCTGACCGGCTATGGCGCCTCGCGCATCTTCAGCCGGCGGAGCTGAAGCCCAGCTCGGCGCGCAGGCCCTCGGCCGTCAATCCGCCGGCTCTCAGCTCGGCCAGGGTGATCGATCGATCGCGCTTGGCGTAGCGCCGCCCGTCCGGCCCTGTTAGCAAGGTGTGATGACGATAGGTCGGCGCCGGCCAGCCCATCAGGGTCTGGATCAGCCGCTGCACATGCGTGGCCTCGAACAGGTCTTGGCCCCGGATGACATGGGTGACCCCCTGCAAGGCGTCGTCATGGGTCACGGCCAGATGATAGGCGACGCCCGTATCCTTGCGCGCCAGGACCACATCGCCTGCCGCCTCGGGATCGACGGCGATGACGCCGGTTTCGCCGTTCGGACCCTCGCCCTCCTCGACGAAACTCAGGCCGTTCCAGGTCGCTTCGCCCAAGCCCTCCCGCGCCCGATCCAGCGACAGCCGCCAAGCGAACGGCGCGCCCGAGGCCAGCAGATGCGCCTCCTCGTCGGCTGAATGCGGACCGGGCCTCGCCGCCTCCATCGCCCCGTGCGGTGCGTCGCCGATGGCGCTCAAGATGTCCTTGCGCGTGCGGAAACACCGATAGAGCAGGCCGCGCGCCTGCAGATTTTCGATCACGGCGGCATAGTCGCTCAGATGATCCGACTGGCGCCGGACCGACGCCTCCCAATCCAGACCTAGCCAGGCCAGGTCCTCCAGAATGCCCGCCTCGTATTCCGGCCGGCATCGCGTCGGATCGATATCCTCGATACGCAGCACGAACCGCCCGCCCGCCGCCTTCGCCGCCGTCCAGGCGGTCAGGGCGGAAAAGGCGTGGCCCTTGTGAAGGCGGCCGGTAGGCGATGGAGCGAAGCGGGTCGTGAACATCACGACGCTCCTTAGCGGTTTGCGGCCCTCAACGGCGCCCCCGCTCTTTCCGACAAGCGCGACGGGCCGTAAGCATGGCGAATGCCGTTCGCACCCACGCCCGATGACATCGCCGCCGCGCGCCAGGCGCTGGTCGCCGCCGATCCGGCGCTCGTCCGCGTGGACGCCCAGACGTCGCCGCTGGAATGGCGGTTGAGAGTCGGCGGGTTCGAAGGCTTGTTCCGCATGATCGTGGAGCAGCAGGTGTCGGTGGCCTCGGCCGCTTCAGTCTGGGCGCGGCTGCGCGAAGGCATGGGCGGCATCACGCCCGAGCTCTTGCTGGCGCATGATCTAGATCAGCTGCGCGGCATGGGCCTGTCGCGACAGAAGGCGACCTATGGTCAGGGGATCGCGCGGGCGCAGATCGCGGGCGAGATCGATCTGGAGCATCTGGCCAACCTGGATGACGAGGCGGCGATCGCGTCCCTGACGGCGCTGAAGGGCGTGGGCCTGTGGACGGCCGAGGCCTATCTGATGATGTGCGAGGGGCGGCTGGATGTCTTTCCCGGCGGCGACGTGGCGTTGCAGGAGGCGATCCGGTGGGCGGACGGCGCAGAGGTGCGGCCCGATCAGAAGGGCGCCTATGCCCGCGCCGAGATCTGGCGGCCCTATCGTGCGGTCGCCACCCACCTGCTGTGGGCCTGGTACACGGGCGTGAAGCGCGGCGAGATCGCGCTGGATGGGCCGGCATGACTCCGCTCGATCCGGCTCTGACCGAACCGCTGCGTAATCCGCAGACCGTGCTGACCGCGCTGGATTTCGCCGGCGTGGCGGTTTTCGCCGCCACCGGCGCCCTGGCCGCCGCGCGTGAGAAGCACGACGTGGTCACCTTCGCCTTCTTCGGCGCCATCACCGGCGTAGGCGGCGGGACGCTGCGTGACCTGTTGCTAGGCCTTCCGGTCTTCTGGGTGCAGGACTGGCGCTATCTGGCGGTCTGCCTGTTCGCCTCGACGGCCCTGTGGCTGGTGGGGCAGCGCGACTGGCGGTTTCGCGCCCTGCTGTGGCTGGATGCGGTCGGTCTTGCGGCCTATGGCGTCATGGGGGCGGCCAAGGCCGAGGCGGCCGGGGCGCCGGCCCTGATCTGCATCGTCATGGGCACGCTGACGGCCTGTTTCGGCGGGGTGGTGCGCGATACTCTGGCGGGCCAGCCGTCGATCCTGCTGCGGCGAGAGATCAACGTCACGGCCGCGATCCTGGCGGCGACGGTCTATATGGTCTTGAGGGCGCCGGGCGTCGGCGTCTGGCCTGCCGCCATCGTCGCGGCGCTGTCGGGCTTCCTGCTGCGCGCGGCCGCCTTGCGCTGGGGCTGGACCCTGCCGGGGTTCCCGACCCACGCGCGACGGGTCTGAGGCAGGACGTCACGAAAACGCTGCACACTAATCATGGCG
>NZ_DAMBJX010000065.1:12434-14486 GCF_032067225.1 Brevundimonas vesicularis
CATGGCGATGATCGGGAATCAGGGGTAGGCTGATCTCACAAGACTAGGGAAGGAGACGTGTCCTCACCTCTGTCGCCTCAAAATCCCCCCGTCCGCGCGGGAGGGCCTGATGCAGGTTCTCCATCGACCGCCCTCCGGCTTCCCCGCCCTGGTGTTGAACGCCGACTTCCGGCCGCTGTCCTATTATCCGCTGTCGCTGTGGCCGTGGGAGGAGGCGGTCAAGGCGGTCTATCAGGACCGCGTGGACGTGGTGTCCCTGTATGACAAGGTCGTCCGCTCGCCGTCGATGGAGATGCAGCTTCCCAGCGTGATTGCGCTGCGCAGCTATGTGGATCAGGACCGCAGCCCCGCCTTCACGCGCTTCAACGTCTTCCTGCGCGACGGCTTCGCCTGTCAGTACTGCGGTCAGTCGGCTGAATTGACCTTCGACCACGTCATCCCGCGCTCACAGGGCGGACGCACGACCTGGGACAATATCGTCGCGGCCTGCAGCCCCTGCAATCTGGCCAAGGGCGGGCGAACGCCGCGCCAGGCGATGATGCAGATCCGCCGCGAACCCTATCGCCCCAACGCCTGGCAGCTTCAGGACGCTGGCCGACGCTTCCCGCCGCACTATCTGCACCAGAGCTGGCTGGACTACCTTTATTGGGACATCGAGCTGGAGCCCTAGGGCCGCAGGACGGCGACGCCCGGGCGGCTGGTTTCCACGCGGCGACGGCGCAGGCGGCGATCCAGCCGATCGATTTCGGCCAGGGTCATGTCCGGATGGCGGCGGAAGGCTTGGCGCAACTGTTCGATCCGGCCGGGCGCCCAGGCGGCGACGACGCCGGCCGCGCCCGCCAGGAAATCGATGACGGAGACGCTGCGGCCGGTCAGGGCCTGAAGCAGTTCCGCCCCGAAGGCGGCGGCGATGACATAGAGGGCCAGGTCGTCGCGGCGCTGGTTCGGCGCGACCAGGAACAGGCCGCTGGCCACGCCATAGAAGGCGATGACGTGGGCGGCCTTGTCGTTCAGGCCGAAGACCTGTTCCAGGCCCTGAAATGGTCCCAGCATCAGGATGGCCATGCCCAGCGCCGCCAGGGCGAAGCCGAGGCGGGCGGCCATGACGATGCGGCGGGGCGTGAGCATGAGGCGGGTGTCCGTGACCTTGATCCGCCGTCATCCTGCATCGCCGTCTGCCAAGATGCGGTGAAGCGACGTGCTGAACGCTTTACGAACAGACTATCGCAGGATCGCCCAATCCAGGGCGTGGACACGGTCTCGTCCCAGGGCGGCTGCCAGCGGCGGGGTGGCGAAAAGGTCGGCGATGGCGGGATCGAGCACGTTTAGCCCCCCGGTGAAGGCGCCGAAGGCCGGCAGGACGATGCGCGATCCGTCGGTGACGAAACAAGGACGGCGCACGCCGCGCCCATAGGCAGCGACCTTGGCGGCGGGGTGAAGGTGGCCCGCGACCTCTCCACGACGGTCGTCGTCGGCGGTCAGCACCTCCGGTTCGTGGGTCAGACGCAGCGCGCCGAGGATCATGTCGCCGACGATCCGGCCGGGCAGGCGGACGGTCGCCTCCGCATCGCGGGCCATGCTGCGGTTCAGGGCCTCGCGGTCGTGATTGCCCTCCAGCCACAGCCAGTCGCGCCCCGCCGCCAGCCGGTCCAGCCGCTCCCGGTCGTCGGCCGCCATGCGAGGAATGGCCTTGGTGTCATGGAAGCTGTCGCCCAGTAGCACGACCACGGCCGGGTTCAGTTCGACGATCTCGGCTTCCAGCCTGTCCAGCGTGGCGCGGCTGTCATAGGGCGGCAGAAGCTGGCCGCGCACGGCGAAGGCAGAGCCCTTTTCCAGATGCAGGTCCGCGACGATCAGGGCGCCGTGGGCCGGAACCCACATCGCTCCGGAACAGCGCAGCACGCAGGCCTCGCCCGCGATCCGCACGCTCAGCGAACCGCAGATCTTGCGGGCCGGGGACAGGGTCTGGCGCAGGGCGGCGTTCATGCGGCGGCACCCGACTGGCTTGGCGGCTCGGCGTCGTCCATGACCTCGGCGATCAGCAGGTCGGCG
>NZ_DAMBJX010000066.1:0-14395 GCF_032067225.1 Brevundimonas vesicularis
CGGGACGCCTGACGCGCCCTTCGCCGCAGCCGGTTCAAATCGTCATCGAAGCATCCTATGTGGGCGACGACATTACGGAGCCGCGTCTTGCTGATTGTTCTTTCCCCGGCCAAGCGCCTCGATTTCACCGAAGCCGATGGGGCTATTCCCGGCAGCGACCGCCGGTTCGTCGAAGATACAGCCAGCCTGTCCAAGACCGCCAAGCGCCAGACCAAGGCGGACCTGCGTCGGCTGATGGGGATTTCCGACGATCTGGCGACCCTGAACGCCGCGCGCTTCAAGGCTTTCGATCCTGAATCGACCGAGGGTGTTCAGGCGGCCTTCGCCTTTGCCGGCGATGTGTATGAGGGCTTGCGAGCGCGCGAACTGGACGCCGACGCCTTGGCGTTCGCCCAGGATCATTTGCGCATTCTGTCCGGCTTTTATGGCCTGCTGCGTCCGTTGGACCGGATTCAACCCTATCGGCTGGAGATGGGCACGCGGCTGAAGACGCGTCGCGGAGCCAGCCTGTACGACTTCTGGGGCGACCGGATTTCTAAACAACTGAACGAAGACGCCGAAGGCCAGCCGGATCCGACGCTGGTAAACCTGGCCAGCCAGGAATATTTCGGGGCCGTCGATGCAAAGGCTCTGAAACTGCCTGTCGTCACGCCCCAGTTCCGGGAAGAGAAGAATGGCGAGAGCCGTATCATCTCCTTCTTCGCCAAGAAGGCGCGCGGGGCGATGGCGCGGTTCGCGATCGACGAACGAGTGGAACGGGTCGCCGACCTGAAGGCTTTCGACCGCGACGGTTATGCGTTCGACAAGGCCGCCTCGACCGACGCCGAGTGGATATTCATCAGATCGGGAAATTCTTGATCCCGACATCGACCTCCCGCTAATCTCGCCAAAACAAACGAAGGGGCGGATTCATGTCGCAAGAGCCTACGGACTCCACGGGCGCCGACAGTCGGGCGGCACGCGGTATCGGCGATCTGAAAGGGCAGGTCGCAGTCATCACGGGCTCGACCTCTGGCATCGGGCTGGCTCTCGCGCGCGCCGTGGCGGCAGGCGGCGGTGAAGTCGTTCTGAACGGCCTGGGCGACCCCGCGGATATCGAGCGCACCCGCGCCGATCTGGAGGCCTCATCCGGCGTTCGCGTCCTCTATCATCCGGCGGACATGACGCGTGGCGAAGAGATCGCCGACATGATCGCCTTCGCTGAACGCGAACTGGGCCGCCTGGACATCCTGGTCAACAACGCCGGCATCCAGCACGTTGAATCCGTCGAGAACTTCCCCACCGATCAGTGGGAAAAGATCATCGCCATCAACCTGTCGTCGGCCTTTTACGCCACGCGCGCGGCGATCCCGATCATGAAGGCGCAGGGGCGCGGCCGGATCGTCAACATGGCCTCTGCGCACGGTCTGGTGGCCAGTCCGTTCAAGTCCGCCTATGTCGCGGCAAAGCACGGCGTAATCGGCTTCACCAAAACCGCAGCGCTGGAACTGGCGCGCGACAACATCACCTGCAACGCCATCTGCCCCGGCTTCGTCGAGACGCCGATCGTGACCAAACAGATCGCGGATCAGGCGCGCACGCGAAACATGAGCGAGGAGCAGGTGCTGACGGATGTGATCCTGGCGGCCCAGCCGACAAAGCGGTTCGTCACGACGGAGGAGCTCACCGGCATCTTCCTCTATCTGGTCAGCGACCTCGGCGCCTCGGCCAACGGCGCCAGCTTCTCCATCGACGGCGGCTGGACCGCGCAATAGCAAAGGAAAGCGGCGGTCATGGCGATTTTCAAGCGCAAGACCGCCGAGGCGGCGGACATCGTTCCCGCCGCTCCCGCCCGACGGCCCATCTGCCTTGCGCTTCAGGGCGGCGGCGCACACGGCGCGTTCCAGTGGGGCGTGCTGGATCGTCTGTTGGAAGATGATCGTCTGGATATTCGCGCGGTGTCCGGCGTCTCAGCGGGAGCCATGAACGGAACAGCGTTGGTGTCGGGCCTCGCGTCAGGGGATGGCCGCGCGGCCTTGGACAAGCTCTGGCGAGAGGTGAACCAGTCCGGCGGTCGCAATGTCTTCGGCGACAGCGCGATCTGGAATGCGGCGCGGACGCCCGACTGGATCACGGATAGCCCATTCTGGCGCGCGGGCGAGACGCTGGCGATGTCGATGAGTCCGTATGAATTCAATCCGCTGAACCATAACCCTCTGAAACGGGTTTTGCAGGCCTCGGTCGATTTCGGCGCCGTCCAGGCCTCGGACATCCGGCTTTTCGTCGCCGCCACCGCGGTGCGCCAGGCGAAAGCGCGCATCTTCCAGACGAATGAGATCAACGCCGATGTCCTGATGGCGTCGGCCTGCCTGCCCCATCTGTTTCAAGCCGTAGAGATCGACGGGGAGCCCTATTGGGACGGCGGCTATCTGACCAATCCGCCGCTGTGGCCGTTGACCGGAGACGACACGCCGGACGACGTGCTGCTGATTACACTCAATCCGATGGTGCGCGACGAGACGCCTAAAAGCGCAGGCGACATCGTCGATCGGCTGAACGAGATCGTCTTCAACGCGCCGCTCGTCGCCGAACTGCGCGCCATCGCCCTGGCGGGTGAACTGATCGAACATGGGCAGCTGAAAGGCGGCGGCGCCGGACCTTATCGGCACGTCCGATTGCACGCGATCGAGGCGGACGGCTGGCTCTCGGACCTGTCGCTGCGATCCAAGTTCAACACCGAATGGGGTTTCCTCAACGACCTGAAGGCGCGGGGACGTGCGGCCGCCGACGATTGGTTGAATGTGTGCCTGGGCAGCGTCGGACGCCAGTCCAGCGTCGATCTTCAGGCCCGCTTCGGCTAGCCGACGAAGCCTGCGGCGCGGCGCAGACGGTCGTTGATGGCTTCACCCAGTCCCGCAGTCGGGATCGGCGACACGGCGATACCCGTCGGCCGTGTGCGGTCGGCCTCGCGCAGCAGTCGGAAGAGATTGGCGGCGGCTTCGCGCAGGTCGCCCGACGGGCTGAGGCTCCAGCGCGGCTCACCGGCGTCAGGGCCAAAGCCGAGCAGGATCTCGCCGTCACGCGCAGCGCCGGCCTCGATGCGAACCGGAGCATCCGGTGCATAGTGCAGGGTCAGTCGCCCGGGCGAACGATGCCCCTCTACGCCCTCTTCAATGGGACCGACGACCGCCTCGATCTCGGATCGGGTGATGGCGCCTGGACGCAGCAGGGCGACCCGTCCCCCCAGCACCGACACGACCGTGCTTTCCAGACCGACCTGGCAAGGCCCACCATCGACAGACGCTGAGACCGCAAAGCCCGTCTCCTCGACAGCGTCCGTGAAGGTCGTCGGGCTCGGTCGACCGGAACGATTGGCCGAGGGGGCCACGACCGGGCCGCCGAACGCCGCCAACACTTCCCTCGCCACCGGATGCGCCGGAACACGGATCGCGACGCTGTCCAGTCCGGCGCGCGCCAAGTCGCAGACCCTGCGCGTGTCCAGGATTGGCGTGATCAGGGTGAAGGGCCCGGGCCAGAAGGCGTCCGCCAAGGCAAGTCCGAGCGGGCCGAACTCGCCAATCTTGGCCGCCGCATCGACATCCACGACATGCGAAATCAGCGGATTGAACTTCGGCCGCCCTTTCGCGGCGAAGATGGCGGCGACCGCCTCGGCATTGCTCGCGTCGGCGCCCAGTCCATAAACGGTCTCGGTCGGCAGCAGGATCAGATCGCCGTTCGCCAGCGCCTGAGCGGCTTGCAGCGGCGTTTGGCTCACGGTCTGCGCGGGATGATCGGGATCATCCGGTGCAGCACATTGTCGCGATCGATGAACTGGTGCTTTAGCGCTGCGATCACATGCAGCGCGATCAAGACATAGAGACCCTTCACCGCCAGTTCGTGCAGCCCCATCAGGCTGCGCGCCGTTTCGCGCCCGCCGCCGACGGGCAGCAGGGGCCAAGAGAAGAGGCCGAACCACTCGATCGCCCGCCCGCCGGCCGATGATGCGAGCCAACCGGTCATCGGAATGACGATCAGGGCCAGATAGAACAGGACGTGCGTCGCGCGCGCCGCCACCTTCTGCCAGCGCGGCAAAGCCGACGGCAAAGGAATCGCCGGATGCGCCAGGCGCCATCCGATCCGCGCAAGGGTCAGCACCAGGATCGTCAGACCCAGCGACTTGTGCAGCATGACGAACTGGCCCGAAATCGGGCCTTCCGTATTCTCGTGCGCGGTGATCAGCAGCACCTGCGCCAGAACGGCGGCGGCGATACCCCAGTGCATCAGCAGGGAAACGACCGAATATCGATTGCGGGGCTCGCCCATGTCTTCCCTTCCGCGACGGCACGGCGTCACCATGCATTCAGCCACTTTGCACTGAGACGGGGCGCGTCGCCAAGACGCTTGCAGCGACAGGCCCCGACGCGGCACTTAGGCCGCAAAGACGATTGAGGAAACCCATGACCTATCGCGCGCCCGTTCGAGACCTGGCCTTCACTCTGGAATCCGTCGCCGGCATGGCCGACGTGGCCGCAACCGGCGCCTTTCCCGACTATGACGCCGACGTCGCCGGGGCGGTTCTGGAGGCGGCGGGACAGTTTTCCGAAGAGGTGCTGGCGCCGCTGAACCGGATCGGTGATCAGAAGGGATCGACCTACGCCAACGGCGCCGTCACCGCCGCGCCTGGATTCGCCGACGCCTATCGCCAGTTCGCAGCCGGCGGCTGGACCGGGCTGTCGGCTTCGACCGAAGCGGGCGGACAGGCCCTGCCCAAGGCGCTGGAACTGGCGGCCTATGAGACCGTCCATGCCGCCAACATGGCGTTCGGCCTGTGCCCCATGCTGTCGCTGGCCTCGATCGAGGCGCTGGAGCAGGTCGGAACTGAAGAGCAGAAGGCCAAATATCTGACCAAGCTGGTCAGCGGCGAATGGACCGGCGCCATGGTGCTGACCGAGCCGGGCGCCGGATCGGACCTGGGTTCGCTGATCACCACGGCGACGCCGAACGGCGACGGAACCTATGCGCTGAACGGGCAGAAGATCTACATCACCTGGGGCGACCACGACGCGACCGACAATATCGTCCATCTCGTGCTGGCCCGCCTGCCGGACGCGCCCAAGGGCCCCAAGGGCATCAGCCTGTTCCTGGCGTCGAAGTTTGCGGTGAAGGAAGACGGCACGCTCGGCGACCGCAACGCCTTCCGCCCGGTCGGCGTCGAGCACAAGCTGGGCATCCACGCCTCGCCGACCTGCGTCATGAGCTATGAGGGGGCGACCGCCGAACTTGTCGGTCAGCCGAACCAGGGCCTGGCCCATATGTTCGTGATGATGAACGCGGCGCGCCTGGCCGTCGGCGTCGAAGGCGTCGGCATCGCCGAACGCGCCTATCAGCACGCCCTCGCCTATGCCTTGGATCGTCGTCAGGGGCGCTCGGTCTGGACCGGCGAGGCCAACGCCCCGATCTTTGACCATCCCGACGTGCGCCGCATGCTCAGCGTCATGAAGGCCAAGATTTCCGCGGCGCGCGCCGTGTGTCTGTCGACCGGCGTCGCCGCCGATCTGGCCCGCCACGCCGGGACCGACGAGGAACGCCGCCATTGGAAGGGGCGCGAAGACCTGTTCACCCCGATCGCCAAGGCCTGGTCCACCGATATCGGCTGCGAGGTCGCCTCGATGGGCGTCCAGATCCACGGCGGCATGGGCTTCATCGAGGAGACCGGCGCGGCGCAATACTATCGCGACGCCCGCATCGCCCCGATCTACGAAGGCACTAACGGTATTCAGGCCATTGATCTGGTGGGTCGCAAACTGTCGATGGACGGCGGCGATTCGGCCAAGGCGCTGATCGCGGACATGAAGGCGACGCTGGTCGATCTCGGCAAGCTCTACAGCGGCAAGCCGGTCGAACGGTTCGCCACCGCCATCGAGGCGGTCGAGGACGCGACCCTGTGGCTGCTGGATCAGAAGGCCGATCCGAACGCCGCGGCGGATGTGCTGGCGGCGGCCGACGCCTATCTGAAACTGCTGGGCGATGTGGCCGGCGGCTGGATGCTGGCCAAAGGCGCGCTGGCGGCCAAGGCGAAGCTGGACGCCAACGACGGCGATCCGGTTTGGCTGCAGGGCAAGCTGGACCTCTACGAAGTCTATGCCGCCAATGTGCTGGGCCACGTCTCCAGCCGTCTGGCGGCCGTGGGTCAGGGCGGCGACCTGCTGCGGCGCATGACGGTGGACGCGCTGGCCGGATGATCGGCGAAGCGTTTCTTCGTTTGACGTAGATGGGGCCGGACCTTCAAGGTCCGCCCTTAAAACAAGCAGGGAGCGTCCGATGAATCGTCGGCAACTGATCATGTCCACGGCGGCGACCGCCCTCGCCGTCTCGGCCTCCCCCGCGCTCGCCCGTCAGTCCACCGGATCCCCCATGCCTCAGCCGCCCGTCGCCAAGAAAATCCCTGTCGTCATCGAACAACTGGGCCGCACCCGGACCGACGACTATCAGTGGATGAAGGACGACAATTGGCAGGCGGTCCTGCGCGATCCGACCCTGATCAAGGCCGAGGTCAAGGAGCACCTGACCGCCGAGAACGCCTACCGCGAGGCCATGATGGCCTCCACCCTGCCCTTGCAGGAGACGATGTTCGCCGAGATGCGCGGCCGCATCAAGGAAGACGACAGCTCGGTTCCCGCGCCGGACGGCGGCTGGAACTACTACGTCGAATACCAGACCGGAGATCAGCACCCCCGCTACATGCGCGTCGAGCGTCAGGGCACGTGGATGGTCGATGGTCAGCCGGTGACGAAAAATTTTGTCATGGCCCCGACGCCCCAGTTGTTGCTGGACGCCAACGAGCTGGCCAAGGGCAAGGCCTATTCGGAAGTGTCGGCCGCAAGCCACAGCCCGGATCACACCCTGTTCGCCTATGCCGAGGACGCCCAGGGTTCCGAGGTCCACAAGATCTACGTCAAGGATCTGGCGACCGGCGAGGTGCTGCCTGAGGTGATCGACAGCGCCACCGGCGATTTCGTCTTCTCGCCGGACAGCCAGTGGATTTTCTGGACCAACCGCGACGACAACGGCCGTCCGGACAAGATCTTCCGTCGCCCGGCGCGCGGTGGCGCGACCACCCTGGTCTATGAGGAAGCCGACGACGGCATGTTCATCGGCGTGGGCCGCACCGCCGACGACCAGTTTATCGTGATCGGCATCCAGAACCAGGAAACGTCGGAGGCGCGCTACATTCCCGCCGCCACGCCGACGGCCGAACCCGTCGTGTTGGAGCCGCGCGTGGTCGAGACGCGCTACGACGTCGATCACTGGGGCGACCGCTGGGTGATCCGCACCAATGCGGACGACGCCATCGATTTCAAGATCGTCCAGGCCCCGACCGCGACGCCGGCCAAGGCGAACTGGACCGATCTGGTCCCGCACACGCCGGGCCGCTTCATCGAAGGCCTGGACCTGACCCACGCCCATCTGGCGCGTCAGGAGCGTGCAGACGCCAACACCCGCATCATCATCCGCGACCGCGAAGGCGCCGAGCATGAGATCGCGGTGGACGAACCGGCCTTCGCCCTGTCGCTGGCCGGCGCCTCCGAATACGAGACGACGACCACCCGCTATACCTACAACTCGCCGTCCACGCCGACGCAGACGTTCGACTACGACATGGCGTCTCGAGAGCGGACCCTGCGCAAGACGCAGCAGATTCCGTCCGGTCACAACATTGAAGACTATGTGGTCGAGAGGCTGAACGCGCCTGCTTCGGACGGCCAGTTGGTGCCGGTGACGGTGCTGCGTCGCAAATCGACGCCCGTCGACGGTTCGGCGCCCCTGCTGCTCTACGGATACGGCTCCTACGGCATCCCCATGCCGGCCAGTTTCTCGACCAACCGACTGTCGCTGGTGGACCGCGGCTGGATCTACGCCATCGCCCATATTCGTGGCGGGTCCGACAAGGGTTGGGGCTGGTTCCTCGACGCCCGGAAGATGACGAAGAAGAACACCTTCACCGACTTCATCGCTTCCGCCGAACACCTGATCGACAAGAAGTACGCCACGGTCGGAAACATTGTCGCTCAGGGCGGATCTGCCGGTGGGCTCTTGATGGGTGCGGTCAACAACATGCGGCCCGACCTGTGGGCCGGCGTCATCGGCCAGGTGCCGTTCGTCGATGTGATCAACACCATGAGCGACACCTCCCTGCCGCTCACGCCGCCTGAATGGCCCGAGTGGGGCAATCCGATCGAAGACCCGGCCGCCTACGACTGTATGCTCAGCTACAGCCCCTATGATCAGGTCGAACCCAAGGCCTATCCGGCGGTGCTGGCCACCGGCGGCCTGTCCGATCCGCGCGTCACCTATTGGGAGCCGGAAAAGTGGGTCGCCAAGCTGCGGCCCGCCACCACCTCGGGCAAGCCGGTTCTGCTGAAGATCAATATGGAAGCGGGGCACGGCGGCGCGGCAGGCCGGTTCGACTATCTAAAGGAAGTCGCCCACGACTACGCCTTCGCCGTCTGGGCCATCGACAAGGGCTGGGAGACGACGTGAGCGCACTGACGGTTCGCGACGCCCGTCCCGACGACATCGCCGCGATCACGGCCATCTATGCCGAAAGCGTCGCTAATGGGCGCGGGACCTTCGAGCTGGAGGCGCCAGACGAGGTCGAAATGGCCGCACGGCTCGCCGCCGTCGAAGCCCTCGGCCTGCCGCGACTTGTGGTCGAGATCGACGGCGTAGTCGCCGGCTACGCCTATGCCGGACCGTTCCGTACCCGTCAGGCCTATCGCTACATGGTCGAAGACTCGATTTATGTCGCACCCTGGGCCAGGGGGCGGGGCGTCGCCGGCGGTCTGCTCGATGCGCTGATCGCGCGCTGCGAGGCCCTGGGGCTTCGTCAGATGGTCGCGGTCATAGGCGATTCCGAGAACACAGGTTCCATCGCCCTGCATCGCACGCGCGGCTTCACCGACGCCGGCGTGTTCAAGGCGGCAGGATGGAAGCATGACGACTGGCGCGATGTCGTCTTCATGCAGCGGGCGCTGGGCGAAGGCGGTTCGGCGGCCCCCGACGCTCTTGGTCTGCCGCTGGTGGACAAGAAGCCGTCCCGTTGACGCATTGCGGCGCATAGCCGCGACGCCTATCCTTAACCGGTGAAAATCCTTCAGTCCCTGTTGATGCTGATCGGCGCCCTGGCGGTGCTGGCGCTCGGCACGGTTGGCGCGTCAGCGTCGCCTGCCGCCGCTGCGCCATGCCATGAAACAGGCCAGCCCATGCCGGATGAGGCGCCCAGCCACGCCCCCAAGGCCATGAAGGCGATGATATGCTGCGTCGCCTGTGTGGCGACGCCGACACTGGATCCCGCGCCCCTGTCCGGCTTGAAGGTCTCGCCCGCGCGTCTCGCCGCCGTGCTGATCGACATGCCTGCCGGTCGGCTTCTGTCGCCTGAACCCGGCCCGCCCCGCCTCCTGATCGTCTGACACCGCTCGCGTCCCTTTAGGGCGCAATCCGTCACGATCATCATAGGAGGCCTTGAATGGCTATCCGCATTCTCGTCGGCGCCTGCGCCGGCATCTCCCTGCTCGCCCTGGCTCAGGCTGCGGCGGCGCAGGATCACTCCCAACACGCACCACCGACCAAGACCACACCGGCTGCGAACGCGCACGCTGGTCACGACATGCCGATGCCGGCAGATGACGCAATGCCGACGTCTGACATGGCAGGACACGCCGGCATGGCTCACGTCATGACCAGCCCCTATGGCCCCTGGCCCATAAGCCGCGACGCCTCGGGCACTGGCTGGCAACCCGACGCTGGCGAACATGGCGGCATTCATACCGTCCGGGGCGACTGGATGGTGATGACCCATGCCATGCTCAACCTGGTCTATGACACCCAGTCGGGTCCACGTGGCGGCGACGAGACCTTCGTCGCCGGCATGCTGATGACATCGGCGCGGCGCGACTTCGACGATGGTTCGACGCTGAACCTGCGCGCCATGCTCAGTCCCGATCCTCTGATGGGCAAGTCCGGCTATCCTCTGCTTCTGGCGGCAGGCGAGACGGCGGACGGGGTCAATCCTCTGGTCGATCGCCAGCATCCGCACGACCTCTTCATGGAACTGTCGGCCAGCTATTCGAAACGTCTGTCCGAAAAGGACAGCGTCTATGGCTATATCGGCCTGCCGGGCGAGCCCGCCTTCGGCCCGCCCGCCTTCATGCACCGCATGAGCGCGATGGACAGTCCCGAGGCGCCGATCACCCACCACTGGCTGGATTCGACCCACATCGTCTTCGGCGTGACCACCTTGGGCTGGGCGCACGACCGCTTCAAGATCGAGACCTCGGCCTTCAAGGGACGCGAGCCGGACGAGGAACGCTGGGGCATCGATTCGCCACGGCTGGACAGTTGGTCCGTTCGCGCAGTCTGGAATCCAAGCGACGAATGGTCGCTGCAAGCCTCCTACGCCGATGTTTCCGCGCCGGAACAGCTGGAACCCGACGAGGACGAGACGAAATGGTCGGCCAGCGCCATCCATACGCGGCGACTAGGCGAAGACGGCTGGTTGTCCTCGACCCTGGCTTGGGGCCGCAAGACCAATGACCACGGCGAGTCGAAAGACGGCTGGCTGCTGGAATCGGCGGTCCATCCGAACGACCGCTGGACCGTCTTCGCCCGAGCCGAGCGGATCGAGACGGATGAACTGGTTCCCGGCGTCGGCGGCGGCCATGGCCCGCTCTATACGGTGGGCAAGGCTTCGGTCGGCGTGGTCCGCGACTGGCGGATCGCCGAACACGTCCGGTTCGGCCTCGGCGGTCTCTACGCCATGAATCGCGTGCCGACGGCGTTGGAGCCGCTGTACGGAGGCGATCCCGACGGGGCGATGCTCTTCGTGCGGCTGAAGATCGACTGATCTAGCTCAAGGCCTGTCCGGCTTCGGCCGGGCGGGCCGGCGGCTGGTCCAGAACGCGCAGCGCTTCATAGCCGACCAGGACCACGCCGAGCACGAGCATCAGCGCTCCGGCGATCAGCACCAGGCGCACGTGCCGGTGCAGGTGATAAAGCAACTCGCCGATCATCGACGGTCCCGCCGCATTCGGATCGTGCCAATTCGATCCGTTCCGGACAGTCTACTGCAAAACGCGGACCCGATGGAGTCTGTGAGAACCGCGTTCCGTCAGACTAGGCGGCTTTGCACCACGGCCGCGCCGATGAAGCTAGCGAACAGCGGGTGCGGCGCAAACGGACGGCTCTTGAGCTCGGGGTGATACTGAACGCCGATGAACCAGGGGTGGTCCGGGCGTTCGACGGTTTCGGGCAGGACGCCGTCAGGCGAGAGACCGGCGAAGACCAGCCCGCCCTTCTGCTCGATCGCCTCGCGATAGTTGATGTTGACCTCGTAGCGGTGGCGGTGACGCTCGCTGATCGCGGTTGAGCCGTAGATCTCGGCGATCTTGGACCCGGCTGTCAGGGTCGAGTCATAGGCGCCGAGCCGCATGGTGCCGCCCAAATCGCCGCCCTGCTGACGCAGGACGCGTTGGTTGCCTTGGGTCCATTCGGTCATCAGGCCGACGACTGGCTCGGCGGTCGGGCCGAACTCGGTCGACGAGGCCTTGGGATAGCCGGCCAGGTTCCGCGCCGCCTCGATCACCGCCATCTGCATGCCGAAGCAGATGCCGAAATAGGGAATGTTGCGCTCACGGGCGAAGCGGGCCGCCTCGATCTTGCCTTCCGAGCCGCGCTCGCCGAAGCCGCCCGGCACCAGAACGGCGTGCGCGCCCTGCAGCCGCTCCTCGCAGGCCTCGGGATCGCCTTCGAAGGTGTCTGCCTCGACCCAGTCGATGTTGACCTTGACGTTGTTGGCCACGCCGCCGTGATGCAGGGCCTCGATCAGGGACTTATAGGCGTCCTTGAGGACGGTGTATTTGCCGACCACGGCGATGGTGACCTCGCCATCGGGCTGCAGGCGGCGACGCGCGATCTCTTGCCAGCCGGTCAGATCCGGCTCGGGCGCGTCGTTTATGCCGAAGTGCGCCAGGACCTCGCGGTCCAGACCCTCGCGGTGATAGTCCAGCGGCACGGCATAGATGTCGGCGGAGTCCATTGCTTGAATGACGCCGCTTTCGCGCACATTGCAGAACTGGCCGATCTTGCGCTTTTCCTCAGCCGGGATCGACTGCTCGCAGCGGCACAGCAGGATGTCCGGCTGAATGCCGATGGAGCGCAGTTCCTTGACCGAGTGCTGGGTCGGCTTGGTCTTCATCTCGCCGGCCGTCTTGATGAACGGCAGCAGCGTCAGATGGACGAAACAGCTCTGGCCGCGCGGCAGGTCCTGCCCCAGCTGGCGGATCGCCTCGAAGAAGGGCAGGCCCTCAATGTCGCCGACCGTGCCGCCGATCTCGACCAGAACGAAGTCGACGTCTTCGCCCGCATCCGTCAGGGCAGGCGTCAGGCAGAAGGATTTGATCTGGTCGGTCACGTGCGGAATGACCTGGACGGTGGCGCCCAGATAGTCGCCGCGACGCTCTTTCTCCAGAATTGTCGAATAGATGCGGCCGGTCGTGATGTTGTCGGACTTGGCCGCCGATACGCCGGTGAACCGCTCGTAGTGGCCCAGGTCCAGGTCGGTTTCGGCGCCGTCGTCGGTCACGAAGACCTCGCCGTGCTGATACGGGCTCATCGTGCCCGGATCGACATTCAGATAGGGGTCGAGCTTGCGCAGGCGGACCTTGTAGCCGCGCGCCTGCAAAAGAGCGCCGAGAGCGGCGGAGGCGAGGCCTTTTCCTAGCGAGGAAACCACGCCGCCGGTGATGAACACATAGCGAGCCATGGGGGGACACCTTACTCCATGATTCGCGGCTCGGTCATGCCGCCGTCGAATCGAACTGTTGATCAAAAGAAGAAAGCGCGCCCTGCGGCGCGCTTTCTGAAACTCGGGTTTCTATTGGAGCCTTACTGGGCGGGCTGCTGGGCCGGCGCCGGAGCGGTGGAGGCCGACGGCAGGCTGGCTTCCAGATCATCCAGCGAAGGCGTCGCTGGTTTGGCGGGCGTAGCGGGCTGTTGCTGGGCGGGCTGTTGCGTTTGGGTCTGCGGCGTCGTGGCCAACGAACCCACAGCGTCGGCGTCGATGCCGGACACCGAGGCGCGATCCATATTGCCGACGACGGTCAGAATGATCGTCAGGGCGAACAGCGCGGCCGCAAGCCACCAGGTGGTGACGGTCAGAAGATTGCCTGCCCCGCGTGCGGTCATGAAGCCCGACGGACCGCCGCCCATGCCCAGGGCGCCGCCCTCGGACTTCTGAAGCAGGACGATGCCCGTCAGCGCGATGGCGACGATGATGATGGCGACGAGCAGGATGGTCTGGAGCATGGCGTCATTCATGTGGGCGCGGATCTGCGCCGATCAAGCGGCGGCCTCTATCATCGAAGCGCGCCAGGGGCAAACGTCACGCGGCGGCGTTGACGATCGGCATGAAGTCCTCGGCCTTCAAGGACGCGCCGCCGACCAGGGCGCCGCCGACTTCCGGCGTAGCCAGAATGTCGCGCGCATTCTCCGGTTTGACCGAACCGCCATACAAAATGGGCGCGGTGCGAGCGCCCTCTCCCAGCTTTTCGACGATGGCGGCGCGCACGGCGGCATGCACCTCGGCGATCTGATCCAACGTCGGGGTCAGGCCCGTCCCGATGGCCCAGACGGGTTCATAAGCCACCGCGAAGTCGCGCTCGGCCAAGCTGGACGGCAGCGAGCCCGCGACCTGGCCCGACACCACGCCGATGGCGTCGCCCGCTTCCCGCTGCTGCAAGGTTTCACCGACGCACACGATGGGCTCCAGTCCGGCAGCGATGGCGGCCTCGACCTTGGCGGCGACGTCCGCATCAGTCTCGCCGAAAGCCGAGCGGCGTTCGGAATGCCCCAGAATCACCACGGTCGCGCCGGCGTCGAGCAGCATTTCGGCCGACACCGAGCCGGTGAAGGCGCCGGCGGGCTTCTCATGGCAGTCCTGACCGCCCACCGCCACGTCGCTGCCCGCCAGGGCGGACCTCATACGCTCGATCAGCGTCGCCGGCGGGCACAGCACCACACGGCATCCCTGCCCCGTCGTTCCGACGGCGTCCCTGATCGCCTCAGCCTGCGCCAAGGCGGCCGAGACGCCGTTCATCTTCCAATTGCCGACGATCATCTTCACGGATTGTTTCATGGCCGCCTGTCTAGAAGGCGAAAACCGCCAAGCCAAGAGGCACCGCCGCAATCCGGACACGAAGCCATCCTTGCAGCGGCGGCCCCGCCCCGACTATACGCGACGATTGACGCCAATATCGGCCAGTCCCGGGTTTTCGAATGCTCACCGCCTTCCGCGCCTTCTCTCGATCCAAATGGGCGGCCGCCCTGCTTGTCCTGATCGCGATCAGCTTCGTGATCGTCG
>NZ_DAMBJX010000067.1:0-13871 GCF_032067225.1 Brevundimonas vesicularis
CTCTGCGTCACCTCGAACCAGTCGTAGCCTTGTTCGGTAGTCAGGTCGGCGGCGCGCGCCAGCGCCCAATCGGCGACACGGCCCGCAGCGCCGACGCCGTTGTAGGTGACACGGTAGCGGTTGGATTCGATCCGCTGCTCGGAATACCCCTGCCCGTTCGGACCCATCTGGGCGCCATAGGGCACCAGGCTGGCGCAGGCGGTCAGGGCCAGGGCGGAAAGACCGGTCAAGGCGAGGGCGAGACGCTTCATCAGAGGTATCCTTTCAACGACATAGCGCCAAAACGCGCACGTCGTTCCCTGAGGCGCCCGCGCCCTAAAGACCCAGCGCCGTTCTCAGCTTCGCGAAATCCTCTGGCGGCGGCGCTTCGACCGTCGTCGTCCCGCCCTCGGGATGCGGAAAGCTCAGTTTGGCGGCGTGCAGCATCAGACGCGGCGCAGGTCCAACGGGCGTGGTCAGAGCGCCGCCGTAGCGCACGTCGCCGATCAACGGCCGACCGATATGGGCCATATGCACACGCAGCTGATGCATCCGCCCGGTCAGCGGCTCCAGCTCGACCGCAGCCCCTTCCGGTCCCGCGGCCAAGGTCCGATAGCGGCTCTGCGACCCTTGCGCGCCCGGCGCGTCAAAGGCGACGACCCGCATATAGCTCTCGCGCCCGATTTCTTCGCGACGCAACGGCGCGTCGATGGTCGCCGCCTTGGGCTCAGGCGCCGCCGACAGCAGGGCCAGATACTGCTTCCTGAACCGCCGCATTTGCAACGCCTTACCCAGAAAACTCGCCGCCGGCTTAGTTTTGGCCGCCAGGATCACGCCCGAGGTGTCGCGATCCAGCCGATGCACCAGCTCCGGCCGCTTGCCGTTCGACCGCGCGAACGCCCAAAGCAGATCGTCCAGCGTATGCGCCTTGATCCGCCCGCCCTGGCTGGACAGGCCCGGAGGCTTGGAAAAGGCGATGACGTGCGCATCCTCGTGGATCACCCAAGACCGGACGGCGGCGATGTCATCGGCTGAAAGATCGACAGGAGTACGGGTCACGGCGCGTCCATACGCGACGGCGCGCCCTGCGTCAGCCCATCAGCGCAGCACGCCGCGTTTGCGCATATTGAACGCATAACCAAACAGCAGAATCGCAATCAGCAGTATGAAGATCGGCATCCAGCTCATGGCCGCCAGTTCGGGCGGCGCCGGCGGCGGAGGATCGATCAGCTTGCCATAGATCAGGCTGATCAACGCGCCCAACAGCGACAGACCAAAGGCCGGAACCGCCCAACGCCGGCGCAAAAGCAGCATCACCGAACCGATCACCGCACCCCATACTCCCAGAGTCCACGGCACATACATCCAGCCGGGCATGGCCTCATAGTAGGCGATCATGGCGTCGTCGAAACCCGCCGCCCGCATATAGGCCTCGCCCCGCGTCGTGGTCTGGATGAAGTCGAACGCACCGAACCCATTCCACAACAAAGACAACACGCCCACCAGCCACAGATGCCAGGGCGTTCTCACCGTCTCGATCATCGTCCCCTCCCAAGGATGTCAGGCCGGAACGCTAACCCCCTTATCAACTGGCGACAATGAACAGCGTTCAGTCAGTCGCCGGACTCGTCCGCCGCCAGCCGTGCTCGCATCTCGGCCCAACGCTCCAGCCGCGCCTTGACCTTCTCCTCGTGCCCCTCGCCCTTGGGCTTGTAGAAGGTGCGACGGTCCATCTCGTCGGGGAAGAAATTCGCGCCCGAGAAGCCTTCGGGCGTATCGGGATCGTACTGGTAGCCCTTGCTGTAGCCCAGCGACTTCATCAGCTTGGTCGGGGCGTTGCGGATATGGGCGGGGGGCATCAACGAACCCGTCTCATAGGCCGCCTTCTTGGCCGCCTTGAAAGCCTCATAGACCCCGACCGACTTGGGCGCAGTGGCTAGGTGGACCACCGCCTGAGCCAAGGCCAACTCGCCCTCGGGACTGCCCAGGAAGTCGTAAGTGTCCTTGGCGGCATTGGCGACCAGGATCGACAGCGGATCGGCCTCGCCGATGTCCTCAACCGCCATCCGCACGATCCGCCGCGCCAGATAAAGCGGATCCTCCCCCCCGTTCAGCATGCGCGCCAGCCAATAGAGCGCCGCGTCGGGGTCGGATCCCCGAACCGATTTATGCAGGGCCGATATGAGGTTGTAGTGTTCTTCTCGGCTCTTGTCGTAGGCGGGCGCTCGGCGTTGCAGCACGCCCGCCAGCCCCTGCACGTCCAGCTTTTCGCCTTCAGGCAGGTCGAACAGCACCTCCGACATGGTCAGCATATACCGCCCGTCGCCATCGGCCAGGGCCAGCATCGCCTGCCGGGCCTCTGGCGTTAGCGGCAGGGTCCGGTCCATGTGCGCCTCGGCCCGGCTCAGCAGCTGATCCAATGCAGCGTCGTCCAACCGCTTCAGCACATAGACCTGACTGCGCGACAGCAAGGCGCCGTTCAACTCGAAGCTGGGGTTCTCCGTCGTGGCCCCGACCAGGGTCACCACGCCTGCCTCGACGAACGGCAAAAAGCCGTCCTGCTGGGCGCGGTTGAAGCGGTGGATCTCATCGACGAACAGCAGCGTGCTCTGTCCCGCCGCACGCCGCATCCGCGCCGCCTCGAACGCTTTCTTCAGGTCGGCGACGCCCGAAAACACCGCGCTGATCGCCTGATATTCGTATCCCGCCGCCTGCGCCAGCAGCCGCGCAATCGTGGTCTTGCCCGTCCCCGGCGGTCCCCACAGGATCATAGATCCCAATCGCCCGGCCTCGATCATACGCCGGATCGGCCCGCCTGGTCCCAGCAGATGATCCTGCCCCACCACCTCGTCCAGCGTGCGCGGACGCAGGCGGTCGGCCAGAGGGGCGTCGGGTGGCAGAATGCCGGAGGCTTCGAACAGGTCGCTCATGGGTGCGACCTATGTAGGCGTTCGCCAAAGGCTTTTCACGCGTTAGTATGGCGAACCGCCACGGAGACCGCACCATGACCGACGCCAATCCGAACCAGGGTCCGACTTCTGGCGTGACACCGCATCTGACAATCCCGTCGCGCGGGGCCTCTGCGGCGATCGATTTCTATATCATCGCCTTCGGGGCCGAGGTGTTGGACCGCCGTCTCGCCGACGACGGCGAGCGACTGATGCACGCCCACCTGAGGATCAACGGCGCCAGCGTCATGTTGAATGACGAGTTTCCGGAATACGGCGGCTCGCAGGATGTCCGCCCTGCCGGCGTGACCTTACATCTTCAGGTCGCCGATCCCGACGCCTGGTGGACGCGCGCCATGACCGTCGGCGGCGCGGAACCTGTGCTGGACATGGCCGATCAGTTCTGGGGCGACCGCTACGGCGTCCTGCGCGACCCCTTCCGCCACACCTGGTCGATCGGCGGGCCGACGAAGGCCTGACGACCTATCTCAGCACGCCGCGAATCTGACGGCCGCCACGGTTGACGACGACCTCCCACGGGCCGCGACCGGAACTGGCGGCCTCGACATCGCGGGCCGAGCCGATGGCGCGGCCATTGATGCTGACGATCAGATCGTTCTGACGGAATCCCGCACGCGCCGCATAGCCGCGCCCGGACACGCCGGTCACGATGACGCCCGTCGCGAACGGATCGCCGCCCAGGCGGTCTGCCAGAGCAGGGCTGAGCGCGACGACCTCGGCGCCGGCGAAGGGGCCGGACTGGATCGTCACCCCTTGCTTCGGATCGGCGTCGCCCGGCAGGGTCTGAACCCGCGCCGTCACGGTTTGCGCCCGACCGTCGCGCAGGATGGACACCTGCACTTGATCGTTCGGATTGCGCGAGCCGACGCGGTAGTTCAGCCCGTTCTGGTCGTTGATCTCCTGACCATCGACGGCGGTGATGACGTCGCCCTGACGAATGCCGGCGCGCGCGGCCGGACCGTTTGCGTAGACGTCGGTGACGACCAGCCCCTGCGGTCGGCTCAGGCCCAGGCTGCCGGCGATGTCGCCGGTGACCGTATCGCCCTTCACGCCCAGCCACGGCCGAACCACAGCCGTCGCGCCGCCCAGCGCGCTGTCGACGACCCGCTTGACCATAGCCGCCGGCACGGCGAACCCGACGCCGGCCGAGGAGCCCGAGCGCGAGAAGATGGCGGTGTTGATGCCGATCAGGTCGCCGTCCATGTCCACCAGCGCCCCGCCCGAATTGCCGGGATTGATGGCCGCATCAGTCTGGATGAAGGACCCACTGTCGGAAATGCCGGTCTCGGTCCGGTTCAGGGCCGAGATGATGCCGTTCGTCACCGTCTGGCCCACGCCGAACGGATTGCCGATGGCCAGGACCAGATCGCCGACCTGTTGCTCTTCCTGATCGTCGATGGCCAGCACCGGCAGGCGGTCGCTGACGTTTTCCAGCCTCAGCACGGCGATATCGCTGCGCTCGTCGGCCAGGATGACGGTGGCCGGAAACTCGCGCCGGTCATTCAGCACAACCTTGATCTGCTGAGCGCCGTCAATGACGTGGTTGTTAGTCACCACAATCCCATCCGAACGGACGATGACGCCGGACCCCACGGATTCCGCCACCCGCGCCTGGGGGATACCGCCGCCAAAGAACTGGAAGAAGGGATCGGCCTGCACCCGTTGCACGCTGCGCGCCGAGATATTGACCACGGCCGGCGCAGCCGATCGCACCACCGGCGCGAAGCTGGACTTCATCCCCGCCGCATCGGCCGGGGCGGTGCGTGTCGGCTGGGCGAACTCGCCCTCCTGCGCCTTCGAATTCGAGGGATTGCCGCACGCCGACAGGGCGAAGGCGGCGGCGAGCACGATCGATCGGGTCTTCATGGGCATCCGAGACTGGGGCATCCGAGACTGGCAAGCGTAGAATGACGCCATTCCGCACCCGGTTTCGGGCCGGATCAAGGCGTGTGACTGTCATCAACGGACAAGCTTTACAGCCGTTCCGTCCGGCCGCCTGCCCGCCATATTTGCCCTTCTCGCGCAGGATCGCTACATCCGGCCAAACCTCCCAATCCGACGAAACCCGAAGGGCGCACCGCACCTCATGGCGCAGCAATATATTTTCCAGATGCAGGGTCTGACCAAGACCTTCCCCGGCGGCCGCAAGATCTTCGAGAACATCTGGCTCAGCTTCTACAACGACGCCAAGATCGGTGTCGTCGGCGTCAACGGCTCGGGTAAGTCCACCCTGCTGAAGATCATGGCCGGCCTGGACAACGAGTTCAACGGCGAGGCCCGCGCCGCCGACGGCATCAAGCGCGGCTATCTGGAGCAGGAGCCCCAGCTCGATCCGGCCCTGAATGTGCGCCAGAACGTCGAGGCTTGGTGCGAAGAGAAGCAGTGGGTCAACCGCTTCAACGAAGTCGCCGCTGAACTTGGCGAAAACTACACTGACGAACTGATGGAGGAGATGACCTCCCTTCAGGAGAAGATCGACGCTGGCGACGTCTGGGACATCGACAGCCGCATCGACCAGGCCATGGGCGCCCTGCGCTGCCCGCCCGACGACTGGGAAGTCACCAACCTGTCCGGCGGTGAAAAGCGCCGCGTGGCCTTGGCCCGCCTGCTGCTGTCCAAGCCCGACATGCTGCTGCTCGACGAACCGACCAACCACCTGGACGCCGAATCCGTCGCCTGGCTGCAGCACCACCTGGAAAATTTCCCCGGCTGCGTCATCCTTGTGACCCACGACCGCTACTTCCTGGACCTCGTCACGAAGTGGACGCTGGAGCTGGATCGCGGCAAGGGCCACCCGCACGAGGGCAACTATTCCTCGTGGCTGGAAGCCAAGACAAAGCGCGTCGTGCAGGAGCAATCGGAATCCGAAGCCCGCCAGCGCGCCCTCACCCGCGAACTGGAATGGGTCCGTTCGGGCGCCAAGGCCCGTCAGGCCAAGTCCAAGGCCCGTCTGGCCGCCTATGAGCGGATGGTCGAGGAACAGGAATCGATGCGCGGCGCCCAGACGCACGCTCACATCCAGATCCCGCCTGGCCCGCGCCTCGGCAACGTCGTTCTGGAAGTCGAGGGTCTGCAAAAGACCTATGGCGACAAGACGCTGTTCGACAACCTGACCTTCAAACTGCCACCCAACGGCATCGTCGGCGTCATCGGCCCGAACGGCGCCGGCAAGTCGACCATGTTCAAGCTGATCACCGGCCAGGAACAGCCCGACGGCGGCACGATCAAGGTCGGCGAGACCGTCAAACTGGCCTATGTCGACCAATCGCGCGACGACCTGAAGCCCGACGAGACCATCTGGCAGGCCATCTCGGGCGGCACCGACGTGATGATGGTCGGCAAGCGCGAGATCAACACCCGCGCCTATGTCGGCAGCTTCAACTTCAAGGGCGGCGACCAGCAGAAGAAGGTTGGCCAACTGTCCGGCGGTGAGCGCAACCGCGTCCACCTGGCCAAGACCCTGGCCTCGGGCGGCAATCTGATCCTGCTCGACGAACCGACCAACGACCTGGACATCGAAACCCTTCAGAACCTCGAGGAGGCTCTGGAAGAGTTCGCCGGCTGCGCGGTGGTCATCTCCCACGACCGCTGGTTCCTTGACCGTCTGGCCACCCACATCCTCGCCTTCGAGGGCGACGGCCATGTGGAATGGTTCGAGGGCAACTTCGAAGCCTACGAACAGGACAAGATGCGTCGCCTGGGCGCCGACAGCATCATCCCCAAGCGCATCCAGCACCAGAAGTTCGGCCGCTGATCGCCTGATCTGACAAGAGGAGCCGCTGCATGACCCAACGCCCCGCCGTTCTCATCATGCAGCGGCATCTCGCGCCGCTCTCGGGATTTCTGGAGAGCGCCTACGACGTCTATCGCTTCTGGGAAGGTCCGCCGATCGAGGCCGCCCACGACATCCGCGTCATGGTTGTCGCCGGCGAGGCGCCGCTGGACAAGGCGCTGATCGAACGTCTGCCCAATCTCGACCTGATCGCCTGTTTCACCTCCGGCTATGACGGGATCGACATCGACTGGTGCCGCCAGCGCGGTCTGCCCGTCACCCACGCCCCCGGCGTCAATCACGAGGACGTCGCTGATCACGCCCTGGGCCTGATCCTGGCCGCGCGCCGTCAGATCGCCTCGGGCGACCGTCAGGTCCGCGAAGGCGGCTGGACCTTCGAGACGCGCACCATCACGACGTCGCTCGCCGGCCAGAAGCTGGGCATCGTCGGCTTGGGCCACATCGGAAAAGCCGTCGCCGACCGCGCCGAGGCCTTCCGAATGGCGGTCAGTTGGTGGGGGCCGCGGCCGCACGACGCCGAATGGCCACGCGCCGACAGCCTGCTGGCGCTCGCCAAGGCCAGCGACATCCTCGTCGTCGCCTGCAAGGCGGACGAGACCAATCGCGGTCTGATCTCTCCGGACATCATCGAGGCGCTTGGTCCCGACGGCCTGCTGGTCAACGTCTCGCGCGGTCAGGTCGTGGACGAGGACGGCCTGATCGCCGCCTTGAAGTCAGGGACATTGGGTCAGGCGGCCCTGGATGTCTTCATCGAAGAGCCGACAGACCCAGCCCGCTGGGCCGACGTGCCCAATGTCATTCTGACGCCCCACACCGCCGGGGCCACGACTGCCGGGGTGCAGGGCATGCTGATGCTGCTGATCGAAAATCTGCAGGCGCATTTCGCGGGCGAGCCGCTGAAGACGCCCGTCGTCTGACTTCAGCGGGGACGCTGCGGCCGCTCGTCCGCCGTCACCACGCCGTCGCCGTTCTTGTCCATCGCCTTGAAGGCGGCGGCGAGGCCCACGTCGAACTCTTCGCGAGTAATGCGCCCGTCCGCATCGGCGTCGAAGCGCGCCAGCATACGACCGCCGCGTGCATTGGCCAGTTCGCTGGCGTCGACCACGCCGTCTTCATTGGCGTCTAGGCGGTTGAACATCTGGGTCATGCGCGCCTGCATCTGGGCCAGGTTTTCGCGCTCCGGCGGCCGCATCTGTCCGCCCATAGGCCGCCCTAACATTTCAGGTCCAGACATTTGAGGCATGTGGGTCTCGGGAAAGTCGCTCTGGGCCAACGCTGGACCGGCGGCGGCGACAGCAAGAGCGGCGATGAACAGGCTACGCATAAGATCACTCCAAGACGGGTCTGTGGGCTTTAACGCACGCACGAACCATTCCCGTCGACGCGGTTCCAAGAAACCGATTTCACTTGCCAAATCATATAAGGATATCTTTATATGAGCATATGAGTTTGTCCGCCGATCAGACTGTCGAAGCCCTCCGCGCCGCTGGCGAACCCACCCGTTTGCGCGTTCTGTCGCTGCTGGCGGGCGAAGAGCTGTCGGTCATGGAAATGTCCCGCATCCTGGACCAGAGCCAACCTCGAGTGTCGCGCCATCTGAAGCTGATGACCGACGCCGGGCTGATCGAACGCTTTCCCGACGGCGCCCGCGTCTACTACCGCCTGTCGCATGACGCTCAGGCGCGCCGGCTGATCGACACGGTTCTGGACATCTTGGCCGAGGACGCCGGCGAGGCCGATCATCGGCGTCTGGACGAGGTCCGCAAGGACCGCGAGGAAGCCGCCGCCAGCTATTTCGAACAGGTCGCGCCCCAGTGGGACCGCCTGCGTTCCCTCTATGTCAGCGAAAGCGCTGTCGAGGCTGCGCTGGAAAAGGCTGTGGGGCCCGGCCCCTTCGAACGCGTCGTCGATCTCGGCACGGGTTCTGGCCGGATGCTGACCCTGTTCGGCAAGAAGGCCAAGATGTCGGTCGGGCTGGACCTCAGCCAGAACATGCTGAACATCGCCCGCACCAACGTCACCAAGGCGGGCGTGGAGCAGGTCGAACTGCGCCACGGCGACATCTTCGCCACCCGCCTGCCCGCCGCCAGCGCCGATCTGGTGATCGTGCATCAGGTGTTGCACTACCTGTCCGATCCGTCCGCCGCCGTCGCCGAGGCCGCGCGTCTGGTCAGTCCGGGCGGCCGCCTGGTCATCATCGACTTCGCCCCGCACGACTTCGAACATATGCGTGAGGCGCATCAGCATCGCCGCCTGGGCTTCGCCGACAGCGAGATCAACGGCTGGCTGGTTGACGGCGCCCTGACGCCATCGGCCCCCATCGCCCTTCCCCACGACGCCGAGGGCCTGACCGTGACCATCTGGACGGCGGAACGCCGCGTCCAGGACAGAAAGACCGCCTGATGGCCTCCTCCGCCTCCCTCAATCTGGCCGACGCTCGCGCCCTGCTGCTGTCGCCGCTTGGCCCCGTAGCCCGCGCCGGATCGAACCGCGACGCCGTGCGCGTCTCGTTCGAATTCTTTCCGCCCAAGACCGATGAGGCCGAGGCCAATCTTTGGAAGGCGATCCGGCGTCTGGAGCCGCTGAACCCCGCGTTCGTGTCCGTCACCTACGGCGCCGGCGGTTCGACCCGCGAGCGGACCCACCGCACAGTCCAGCGCATCATCAAGGAAACTTCGCTCCGCCCCGCCGCCCACCTGACCTGCGTCGAGGCCAGCCGTGACGAGGTCGACGAGGTCATCGAAGGCTACAAGGCGATCGGAGTCGATCACATCGTGGCTCTGCGCGGCGATCCGCCCGGCGGGGCTGGCATTGGCGGCGTCTATCAGCCGCGCGCCGACGGCTATGCCAACGCCACCGAACTGACCGCCGCCATCAACCGCATCGGCGGATTTGATGTCACGGTCGGCGCCTATCCCGAACGCCATCCCGAAAGTCCCTCCATCGATCACGACATCGAGGTGCTGAAGGCCAAGGTCGACGCCGGTGCGACCCGCGCCATCAGCCAGTTCTTCTTCGACATCGACGCCTTCCTGCGGTTCCGCGACCGGGTGCGGGCGGCGGGCGTGACCATTCCGCTGATCCCCGGCGTCATGCCGGTGTCCAACTTTGCCGGCCTGACGCGGATGTGCGGCGCCTGCGGGACCAGCATCCCCGACTGGCTGAAGGCGCATTTCGAAGGCCTGGACGACGATCCCGAAACCCGCAAACTGCTGGCCGCCTCGGTCGCCGCCGAGACGTGCGCACGTCTGCAGGAAGAGGGCTTCTCGGACTTCCACTTCTACACCCTGAACAGAGCCGACCTGGTCTACGCGATCTGTCGCGTTCTGGGCGTGCGCGAGACGGCGGTGGCCCAATGACCCGCGCGGAACGCATCGCCGCCCTGCATCAGGCGGCCAAGGAACGCATCCTGGTCCTCGATGGCAGTTGGGGCGTCATGATCCAGCGTCGCGGGCTGGACGAGGCCGACTTCCGCGCCGACCGCTTCGTCGCGGCCAACGGCTATGACGAGAAACACCAGATGAAGGGGAACAACGACATCCTCTGCATCACGCGTCCCGATGTCATCGCCGACCTGCATGACCAGTATTTCGGCGCCGGCGCCGACATCAGCGAGACCAACACCTTCTCCGGCACCACGATCGCCCAGGAAGACTACGCCCTGGACGCCCAGGCGGTGTGGGATATCAATCTGGAAGGCGCCAAACTGGCCCGCGCCTCGGCCGATCGCTGGACGGAAAAAGAGCCGCACAAGCCGCGCTTCGCCGCCGGCTCGATCGGTCCGCTGAACAAGATGCTGTCGATGTCGTCCGACGTGAACGACCCCGGCGCCCGCAGCGTGACCTTCGACCAGGTCTATGAGGCCTATCGCCATCAGGTGAAGGCCCTGAACGAGGGCGGGGTCGATCTCTATCTGATCGAGACCATCACCGACACGCTGAACTGCAAGGCCGCGATCAAGGCGATCAAGGACCTGGAAGACGAGGGCATGGACGCCCTGCCCATCTGGATTTCGGGCACCATCACCGACCGCTCGGGCCGCACCCTGTCGGGCCAGACCGCCGAGGCTTTCTGGAACAGCGTGCGCCACGCCAAACCCTTCGCCGTCGGCTTCAACTGCGCCCTGGGCGCCGACCTGATGCGACCCTTCATCGCCGAACTGAGCCGCGTCGCCGACACCCTGGTCGCGGCCTATCCCAACGCCGGCCTGCCCAACGCCATGGGCCAGTACGACGAGGAGCCGCACGAAACCGCCCACTTCATCGAGGAATGGGCCGCCTCCGGCCTGGTCAACATCGTCGGCGGCTGCTGCGGCACAACGCCGGACCACATCCGCCACGTCGCCGAAGAGGTCGCGCCGCTGAAGCCGCGCGCCATCCCGGAACGGCCGGTGGCCTTGCGGCTATCCGGCCTCGAACCGTTCGAGTTGGTGGCGTGACAGACCGAGAACATTGGCCCCCGCCTCACCTCGAAGCATTCTCGGCAGTCCTGCCAGAGCTCAACCGGGAAAGTGATCGCGGTATGGTGCTGGTGGCATGCAGCTTTATAGACGGCCAACTAGCCGCCGCCCTTCGCGCAAAGCTGCTTGATGTGCCAGCCGTCGAAAAACTCTTGGAAGGATTCAATGCTCCTCTTGGGACTTTTTCCGCTCGAATAGCGATTGCCAGAGCCGTAGGTGTAATCTCGGCAGTTGAGCACGCCGAATGTGAACGCCTGCGCAAGGTTCGTAACGAGTTTGCTCACCGCGTCCATTGCTCGTTCGACGATGAAAAGATTGAAGCGATCTGCCGCGAGCTAGCATTTTCAGCGAAGCCGTACGTCAAAGCAGACGGCGAAGCTGTCCACGTCTCGTCGCGGGGAGCCCTTTCAACCGCCGCAACAGCCCTCATGCTTAGACTAGCTAACCGCGCGCACTACGCCTCAAAGCACCGCATTGCTGACCGAGAGTGGGAATACTAATCGCATGCGACCCACCTTCATCAACGTCGGCGAACGGACCAACGTCACCGGCTCGGCCAAATTCCGCAAGCTGGTGGTCGAGGGCGACTATTCGGCGGCGCTGGACGTCGCCCGCCAGCAGGTCGAAGCCGGCGCCCAGATCATCGACGTCAATATGGATGAAGGGCTGCTGGACGGCGTCGTCGCCATGCGGACCTTCCTGAATCTGATCGCGGCCGAGCCCGACATCGCCCGCGTGCCGGTGATGATCGACAGCTCCAAATGGGAAGTGATCGAGGCGGGCCTGAAGTGCGTCCAGGGCAAGCCCATCGTCAACTCGATCAGCATGAAGGAGGGCGAACAGGCCTTCCGCGACCATGCGATCAAATGCCTGCGCTACGGCGCCGCCGTCGTGGTCATGGCTTTCGACGAGGTCGGTCAGGCCGACACCGCCGCCCGCAAGATCGAAATCTGCACCCGCGCCTACAACATCCTGGTCAACGAGGTCGGCTTCCCGCCCGAGGATATCATCTTCGACCCCAACATCTTCGCCGTGGCGACGGGGATTGAGGAGCACGACAACTACGCCGTCGACTTCATCGAGGCGACGCGAGAGATCAAACGCACCCTCCCCTACGCCCGCATCTCGGGCGGCGTGTCGAACGTCTCGTTCAGCTTCCGCGGCAACGAGCCGGTGCGCCGCGCGATCCACAGCGTCTTCCTGTACCACGCCATCAACGCCGGCATGGACATGGGGATCGTCAACGCCGGCGACCTGCCGGTCTATGATGACATCGACGCCGAATTGCGCGAGGCGGTCGAGGATGTGATCCTGAACCGGCCGCAGCGGACCAATGTCTCGAACACCGAGCGGCTGGTCGACATGGCGCCCCGCTACAAGGGCGAGAAGGGTCAGGCCCGCGTCGTCGATCTTAAATGGCGCGAACAGCCGGTCGGCAAGCGGATCGAACACGCCCTGGTTAACGGCATCACGGAGTTTATCGAGGTCGACACCGAAGAGGCGCGCCTGGCGTCCGAGCGCCCGCTGCACGTGATCGAAGGCCCGCTGATGGACGGGATGAACGTGGTCGGCGACCTGTTCGGCTCGGGCAAGATGTTCCTGCCGCAGGTGGTGAAGTCCGCCCGTGTGATGAAACAGGCCGTCGCCTGGCTGGAACCCTTCATGGAGGCCGAAAAGGCCGGCAAGCCGCGCGAGCAGGCGGGCCGCATCCTGATGGCCACCGTCAAGGGCGACGTCCACGACATCGGCAAGAATATCGTCGGCGTCGTGCTGCAATGTAACAACTACGAGGTCATAGATCTCGGCGTCATGGTCCCGGCCGACCGCATCCTAGACGAGGCCAAGGCTCACAATGTTGATATCATCGGTCTATCCGGTCTGATCACCCCGTCGCTGGACGAAATGGTCTTTGTCGGCGCCGAGATGGAGCGGCGCGGCTTCGAGATCCCTCTGCTGATCGGGGGCGCCACCACCAGCCGCACGCATACGGCGGTCAAGATCGAGCCCGCCTATCGCCGGGGCTCGACCACGTATGTCGTCGACGCGTCGCGCGCCGTCAGCGTCGTCTCGGGCCTGCTGTCCAAAACAGAGCGCGCGAAGAACGAGGCCGCCACCCGCGCCGAATACATTCGCATCCGCGAGCAATATGCCCGCGGCCAGGAGGTGAAGGCCCGCGCCACCCTGGCTCAGGCGCGCGAGAACCGCTTCCGCATCGACCCCGCCCAGCCCATGCCCGGCAAGCCAGCCTTCTTCGGTGTGAAGGCGTTTGACGCCTGGGACCTGCAGGATCTGGCCGACCACATCGACTGGACGCCCTTCTTCGCCAGCTGGGAGCTGATCGGCCGCTATCCGCTGATCCTGGACGACGAGATCGTCGGCGAGGCCGCGCGCGACCTGTTCGCCGACGCGCAGGTCATGCTGAAGCGGATCATCGACGAGAAGTGGTTCACGGCCAAAGGCGTCGTCGGCTTCTGGCCTGCGCGCGCCGACGGCGACGATGTCATCGTCTTCGCCGACGAAGGCCGCGACGCCGAGATCGCCCGCTTCCATACCCTGCGCCAACAGATCAAGAAGTCGAACGGCAAACCGAACCTGGCTCTGTCCGACTTCATCGCGGATGAGGGCGACGACTATATCGGCGCCTTCGCCGTCACCGCCGGTCACGGCGAGC
>NZ_DAMBJX010000068.1:0-2124 GCF_032067225.1 Brevundimonas vesicularis
CGTGGTCAAGGACCGCATCGTCAATCTGGTGGCCGGCTGATGCGTATTGCGGCGACTTGCGCGGTTCTCGCGTCTCTGGCGGTTTCCGCCTGCGGCTTCACGCCCATGTACGCCGAGCCGGCCGTGGGTTCATCCCTGCGCCGGATCGCCGTCACGACCCAGGATGACCGTCTGGGCTATCGCCTGCGCGAGCAGCTGGAAGACGTCCTCGCCTGGGATCGCGGCGCGACGCCGTTGTATCGCCTGACGACCGAGGTCCAGCAGAACCGCCGCTCGCTGGGTCGCCGCATCGACGACACCGCCACCCGCTATGAACTCACGGTCAAGGCGACCTGGACTCTGACCCCGGCTGCCGGCGGAATGCCTGTCAGCGGCACGGAAACGGTCACCACGACCTACGCCACCGCCGACCAGCCCTATGCCGCCATCGCCGCCCAGCAGGACGGCGAGGAGCGCGCCGCAGCCGAACTGGCTCGCCTGATCCGACTGGATCTGATGCAGGCGCTGTCGAACCCGTGATCCTGGCCAAACGCCCCGAGATCGATCGCTTCCTGAAGGCGCCCGATCCGGCGATCCGGGCGGCGGTGATCCACGGCAAGGACCGATCGGGTGTCGCCGAGCGGGCCGAGGTGTTGTGCAAGACGGTCACGCCCGACCTGAACGACCCCTTCAACGTCACCGTCCTGACCGATAGCGACATCGATGGCGATGAAACGAAGCTGGAAGAGGCGCTGACGGCCATGTCCCTGATGGGCGGCCGTCGTCTGGTGCGCATCCGTCTGTCGGCGCTGAAGCCCGGCGTGGACAAGGCTGTCGCCGCCGCGCTGAAAATCCACGCCGATGGCGGCTACAATCCCGACGCCATGATGGTGGTCGAGGCCGACCAGCTAGGCCGCGAATCCGCGCTCAGAAAGGCGGCCGAGAAGGAAAACGGCGCGGTCGGCATCGTCTGCTACGAGGACGAGACCGGCGATGTCGCCCGCATGGTCCGAGAGGCCCTGGCCGCCGACAAGGTGGGCCTGACGTCCGACGCCCTGGACCGTTTCGTCGCGCGCTTGCCGCGCGAGCGGGGCTTAATGCGGCAAGAGATCGAGCGCCTGGCCCTGTTCATCGGCCCCGGCTCCGGCAAGACGCTGGATGTGGATGCGCTGGAGCATCATCTTGGCGTCGAGCCGGACGCCTCCCTGTCGGATGCGGCCCTTCAGGCTTTTGGCGCGCGTCCCGGCCCGGCGCAGGCGGGGCTTAGGCGCGCCTTCGCCGAGGGCGAATCGTCGGTGCTCGCCGTTCGCTCCGCCGCGATCCATCTCGGAAAGCTACGTCGGATCAATATCTTGCAGGCCAACGGCGCGAACGCCAAGGAGGCCGCCAAGGCCGCTGGCGTCTTCTGGAAACAGGAGGCGGAAATGCTGCGTCAGGCGCGGTCCTGGCGGCTCGAAGCCCTGGACGAGGTCTTGGACAGCATCAACACGGCCGATGTCGCCACCAAGACGACCGGAATGCCAGACCAACTGATCGCCGAACGCCTGCTGCTGGAAATCGCAGGTCGCGCCAGACGCCTCGGGCTGTAGCCCTAGCCGCGCTTGGACGCCTTGCGGAAGGCGGGCTGGGCCATGGCGACATTGCGCGCCGACACAGCCTTCTCTTCGGCCTTGGCGCCCGGTTGGGCGTTGAACCCATGACCCGCCTTGGCCTTCTTGGCGGCGAGCGCCTGTTTCAGCTTTTCGGCGGCGGTGGGTGTCGTGTCTTCAGTCATATCGACACCCTAGCACAGTCTGCCGTTCAGCCGCGCATCAAACGGCGGCACAGGTCGTCGAGCTGCTCCAGCGAGCCGTAGCCGATCGTCAGTTCGCCCTTTCCGCCCTTGTCCGACAACTGCACTTTCAGGCCCAGCGCATCGGCCAGATCCTGCTGCAGGGCGGCGACATCGGCCGCCCCCTCCCCGCCGACGGCCGCCGACGCCGACTTGGTCTTCGTCGGCTTCGGCCCCTCGACCGCACGGCGCGCCAGGGCCTCTGTCTCACGGACGCTGAGACCGTCCACAAAGGCGATGTCCGCCAACTGACCCGGATCGGGCGTATTGATGAGGGCTCGGGCGTGACCCGCGGACAGCTTGCCTTCGCGCAC
>NZ_DAMBJX010000068.1:2134-13693 GCF_032067225.1 Brevundimonas vesicularis
AGGCAGTTGCAGCAGGCGCATGGTGTTGGCCACATGGCTGCGGCTCTTGCCGACCACGCCCGCCACCGCATCCTGCGTCCGCCCGAAGCGCTCCATCAGAACGCGGTACGCCTCGGCCTCTTCCAGAGGGTTCAGATCCGCGCGCTGGACGTTCTCGACGATCGCGACTTCGAACACCTCGACGTCGTCCATCTCGTGGACCACGATCGGCACCTCGGTCAGGCGCGCCGCCTGCGACGCGCGCCAGCGGCGTTCGCCGGCGATAATCTGCCAGACGCCCTCCTCACCCGGTTGGGTCCGCACCAAAATCGGCTGCAGAACCCCCTTGTCGCGGATCGACGCGGTCAGTTCCTCCAGATCTTCTTGGCGGAAGGTCTTGCGCGGCTGGTCCGGATTGGGCTTCAGGCTTTCGATCGGTACGCGTTGCACACCGGCGGGCACGGGCGCGTCGGATGCGACCGGCGCCTCGGCGTCCTGTCCCATCAACGCCGACAGGCCGCGGCCCAGACCTCTTTGTCGTTCAGCCAAGATACTGTTCCGTTCTATTAAAACTTAGGCGGCCAGCTTCAGGCGCTGGCGTTCGCGCTTCACCACTTCCTTGGCCAGCCGCAGATAGGCCTGGCTGCCCGCGCACTTCAGGTCATAGATCAGCGCCGGCTTGCCGAACGACGGCGCCTCGGCGACGCGCACGTTACGCGGGATCACGCTCTCATAGACCTTGTCGCCGAAGTGAGCGCGCACGTCGTTGGCCACCTGACCCGACAGGGCGCTACGACGATCGAACATCGTCAGGACCAGGCCCTGGATTTCCAGCGACGGGTTGAGGCTGTGCTTGACCATGTCGATGGTGCGCATCAGCTGGCTCAAACCTTCCAGGGCGAAGAACTCGCATTGCAGCGGCACCAACACTGCATCCGCCGCCGCCATCGCGTTCAGCGTCAGCAGGTTCAGCGACGGCGGGCAGTCGATAAGCACATAGTCATACGCGGTAGGGCCATCGTCGTGCGCGCGAAGAGCATCACGCAGCCGATAGGACCGGCGATCAGCCTGGCTCAGTTCGATCTCAACGCCCGACATGTCCGCGTCAGCCGGGACGATCCACAAACCCGGCACAGTTGTCTGCACCGAGGCATCCGCGATGGAGCGCTGGTCAACGACGACATCATAGATCGTGACACGCCGTGTTTCACGTGGAACACCCAGGCCCGTTGAGGCATTGCCCTGCGGGTCCATATCCACGATCAGCACGCGCTCACCGATGGCGGCCAGAGCGGTGCCGAGATTGATCGCCGTCGTCGTCTTGCCGACCCCGCCCTTCTGGTTTGAAACGGCGAGGACGCGGGCGGGCTTTCTAGCGCGTTGAGCGGGCACGGCGGAGGCTCCGGATTGTCACAATGCGGCCGCGCACGTCGCTTTGCGACGGGGCCAGTTCAGCCTCGAAATGCCAGGATTTGCGCGCTTCGATCAACTCGGATTCGGCACGTTCGCCCTTCAGGAACAGACCTTGTGCACCCCTTTGGAAGTAGGGCTGTGCATAACCCAGCAGTTTCTCCATCGGCGCGACGGCGCGGGCGGTGACGATGTCACACGTCACAGACTGCGCCTCAGCCCGGCCGACGATGACCGTCGCCGGCAAGGACAGCGCATCCACCACCTCTTGAAGAAACCGGCAGCGCTTGGCCAGGCTGTCGATCAGCCAGACATGCGCCCCTTCCCGCCCCTTCAGCATGATGGAAAGCACCAGTCCGGGAAAGCCGGCCCCTGCCCCCAGATCCGCCCAGGTCTTCGCATCCGGCGCGAGATCAAGCAGTTGCGCGCTGTCCCAGACATGGCGATTCCAGAAGTCCGGCAGACTGTCTGGACCGACCAGATTCATCACCGCATTGGCCTCGACCAACCGCAACCGAAAGGCCTCGAGGTCGGCGATCTGTTCCGCTGACGCGTTGGCGCGTGCACGGAACGCCTGTTGTTCAGCCTCCAACATTAAGCCGCGACCGAGGCCTTGGGCGCGCGCTTCACATAGGCCAAGAGCGCGGTCAAAGCGCCAGGCGTCATGCCCTCGATCCGACCGGCCTGGCCCAAGGTGCGCGGTTGGACGCGCGCCAGCTTTTCCTTCACCTCGTTCGACAGACCGCCAACGGCGCCGTAGTCGAGATCGGTCGGGAGCATCAGCCCCTCCTCCGCCTTCAGCGCATCCGCATCCTGCGACTGTCGATCCAGATAGTTGGCGTAGGCGGCGTCGATTTGAACCTGCTCGCGAACGTCGTCGGTCCAATCGGCGATGATCGGTACTGCTGAAACGAACCGATCCAAAGTCACATCGGGGAAGGCGAGCAGTTCGCGCATCGACCTTCGCCGACCGTCAGCATTGACAGAAATGCCAAGCGCGCCGGCTTCGTTAGGCGTGAAAAGTGTTTCACGTGAAACAGCGCTCGCTGCTGCAAGCGCGGAGGACTTGGATTCAAAACGAACACGTCGTTTTTCGCCGACAATGCCAAGCTCGATCGCAAGCGGCGTCAGCCGAAGGTCGGCGTTGTCGGCTCGCAGCGTCAGCCGATATTCCGCCCGGCTGGTGAACATCCGATACGGTTCGGTAACGCCGCGCGTCACCAGATCGTCGATCATCACGCCGATATAGGCCTGATCACGCCCCAGGATCACCAGCTCCTGCCCCGCCGCCGATCGCGCCGCGTTCAGCCCCGCCATCAGCCCCTGAGCCGCAGCCTCCTCATAGCCCGTGGTGCCGTTGATCTGTCCGGCCAAATACAGTCCGGGACGCTTCTTCACCTCGAGCGCCGCGGTCAGCTCGCGCGGATCGACGTAGTCGTATTCGATGGCGTAGCCGTAGCGGAAGACCTCAACTGCTTCCAAGCCCGGAATGGTACGCAAGAAAGCGAGCTGTGTCGGCTCCGATACCGAGGTCGAGATCCCATTCGGATACACCGTGGGATCGTCCAGGCCTTCCGGCTCAAGGAAAATCTGATGGCTCGTCTTGTCGGCGAACCGAACGACCTTGTCCTCGATCGACGGACAATACCGCGGCCCCCGGCCCGACAGTTTGCCGCCATAGACGGCGCTCTCGCCAAGATTCTCAGCGATGATCCGATGGGTCTCCTCCGTCGTGTGGGTCACGCCACAGGCGATCTGGGGTACGTCGATCCGGTCTGTCAGGAAGGAAAAGGCTGACGGCGCCTCGTCCGCCTGCTGCATTTCCAGACGGTCCCAGGCGATCGTCCGCCCGTCCAGACGTGCGGGCGTCCCTGTCTTCAGACGTCCCATCATCAGGCTGGCGGCATAAAGATCGGCGGCCAGACCCGTCGAGGCCTCCTCACCATGCCGGCCCGCTGGGATGCGCTCGTCGCCGCGATGGATGACCCCGTTCAGGAAGGTGCCGGTCGTCAGGACGACCGCCCCGCCACGAACCGTCTCTCCCGCGCCGGTCACGACGCCGACCACGCGTTCGCCTTCAAGGATAAGCCGTTCGGCCGTCCCTGCCATCAGGGTCAGGTTGGGCGTGACCTTCAGTTCGGCCTGCATGGCCTCGCGATAGAAGCGGCGGTCGATCTGGCTGCGCGGCCCCCGAACCGCGGCGCCCTTGGATCGATTCAGAAGGCGGAATTGGATGCCGGACAAATCGGCCAACCGTCCCATGACGCCGTCCATGGCGTCGATCTCGCGAACCAGATGGCCCTTCCCCAGCCCTCCGATGGCCGGGTTGCACGACATCTCGCCAATCGTCTCCAGCTTCTGCGTCAGCAGAACCGTGTTGGCGCCGGCTCGCGCAGAAGCCGCCGCCGCTTCACAGCCGGCATGGCCGCCGCCGATAACGACGACGTCGAACAAGAGATCACAGGGAGAATTCATCGCCGCCACATAAGCCAAAACGCGTGTGATCACCAGAGGTGGGCCAATCGGATCGAACCGAGAACCGGCTCTGTTTCACGTGCAATGCTGGTATGGCTAGACCTACTTTCCGATGCAAAAGGTCGAGAAGACTTCGCCCAAAATGTCCTCGACACCGATCGCACCTGTAACACGTGCCAGAGCGTCGGCAGCCCGTCTCAGATCATCGCCAGCCATTTCCGGCGCGACATCGAGCGCAACGCGCGCGGCATCGACGCGTTCCAGCGCCTCAAGCAAACGCAGCCGATGCCGTTCCTGGGTCACAGCTGGGAAGTCAGCGCCTGACAAATCTTGCGCAAGACGGGCAGCAATCCAGTCCCGAAGCTCGGCCAAGCCATCGCCAGTGGTGGTGCTGACCGCCAGAGTCTCATGGCCGCCGCGTGCTAAACTGACGCCAAGGTCGGACTTGGTCGCCACGATCAGATCGCCATCCTTGACGTAGGCCGCAGCCACCCCGTCAGGGTCACCAGGCGCGCGGACCCAGAGACGCAAGTCGGCGAGTTCGGCGCGCAACCGAGCCCGCCGTACGCCCTCGGCCTCGACCAAGTCATCGCTATCTCTTAAGCCGGCCGTATCCGACAAGGTCACGGCATAGCCGCCGATCACCAGATCCGCATCCAGCACATCGCGCGTGGTGCCGGCGATCGGCGTCACGATGGCCGCTTCGCGCGCAACCAGCGCATTGAACAGCGACGACTTGCCGGCGTTCGTCTCCCCGATCAGGACAATGCGATAGCCGTCCCTCACCCGTTCGCCACGTCGCCCCGTATCGATCGCACGTCGCAGGTCGGCGCCGAGTCGGTCTAGTACCGGCCCCGCCGTACGGGCCAGATTGTCCGGCACCTCTTCATCGGGGAAATCGATCTCGGCCTCGACCAAGGCCAAGGCGTGAAGAAGGTCACGACGGAACCCGGCATAGGTTTCGCTGAGCTTGCCGTCCAACTGCCCCAAGGCCTGTTTGGCCTGGGCGCTGGTTTCCGCATCGATCAGATCGGCGACCGCCTCGGCCTGCGCCAGATCCATGCGGCCGTTCTGAAATGCGCGGCGTGTGAACTCGCCGGGGTCGGCCGGGCGCAAACCCAATGAAATCAAGGCCCTGCTGGCGGCCTCGACAACGGCACGACCGCCGTGAAGATGCAGCTCGGCCGAGTCCTCTCCCGTGTAACTGTTGGGCGCCACAAAACGCAGGACGAGCGCCTGATCGATGTGATCGCCGGCATGGCTGAGATCGCGCACCGACGCCATGCGCGGCTTCAAGCGGGTTGCGCCCAGCGCCGTCAAGGCGGCCCCGACGCCGGGGCCCGACAAACGGAGAACCGCGATGGCGCCTCGGCCGGGCGGTGTCGCCAAGGCGAAGATGGTGTCGATCATCGACTCAGACCGAGCGGCTCCGAAGCGAGCGCGTGCTCACTTCACCGCCGCTTCCATCAGACGACGGAACTGGTCCTGAGCCTGCAGGCCGAAGCTGGTCCAGGTCTTCATCAGCTCCTCGGGCTGCATGGCGGTGACATTGGCCTCCATCCGCTTCTGCATCTCCGCGACCATGGCATCGTTCAGCGGCGTCACGTCCGGCAGACCGAGAAAGGCGCGCGCCTCCGCCGGTGTGCACTCGACTTCCACATTGACCTTCATCGCGCGGTCTCCTGTTTCACGTGAAACGCCATTCCTACTCTAAGCCACGCGCGCGGCGCGTGGCTGCTTGAGGATGACGGATCAGGTGTTCATCGACTGGAAGAAGTCCGAGTTGTTCTTCGACTGACGTAGTTTGTCGAGCAGGAACTCGATCGCATCCTGCGGCCCCATCGGGTTCAGGATGCGGCGCAGGACATAGGTCTTGGCCAACTGATCCTTCGGCGTGATCAGATCTTCCTTGCGAGTGCCGGACTTCAGCACGTCGATGGCCGGGAAGATGCGCTTGTCGGCGACCTTGCGGTCCAGCACGATTTCCGAGTTGCCGGTGCCCTTGAACTCTTCGAAGATCACCTCGTCCATTCGGCTGCCGGTGTCGATCAGGGCCGTGGCGATGATCGTCAGCGAACCGCCCTGCTCCACATTACGCGCGGCGCCGAAGAAGCGCTTGGGCCGTTGCAGGGCGTTGGCGTCCACACCGCCCGTCAGCACCTTGCCCGACGAGGGAACGGTGGCGTTGTAGGCCCGACCCAGACGCGTGATGGAGTCAAGCAGGATCACCACGTCCTTCTTGTGCTCGACCAGACGCTTGGCCTTTTCGATCACCATTTCGGCGACGGCGACGTGGCGGGTCGCGGGCTCGTCGAAGGTCGAGGCGACGACCTCGCCCTTCACGGTGCGCTGCATGTCCGTCACTTCTTCAGGGCGTTCGTCTATCAGCAGGACGATCAGGAAGACTTCCGGGTGGTTCCGCTCGATCGACTTGGCGATGTTCTGCAACATCACCGTCTTACCCACGCGCGGCGGCGCCACAATCAGGCAGCGTTGGCCCTTGCCCAAGGGCGCGACGATATCGATGACCCGACCCGAGCGATCCTTCAGCGTCGGATCCTGGATTTCCATGTGCAGTCGCTCTTCGGGATAGAGCGGCGTCAGGTTGTCGAACAGGACCTTCGTCTTGACCGCTTCGGGGTCTTCCAGATTGATCGTGTCGACCTTGAGCAGGGCGAAATAGCGTTCGCCTTCGCGCGGCGCCCGCACGGCCCCATGGACGGTGTCGCCCGAACGCAGGCCGAAGCGGCGGATCTGCGACGGCGAGACATAGACGTCGTCCGGCCCCGGCAGATAGTTGGCGTCCGAGCTGCGCAGGAAGCCGAACCCGTCCGGCAGGATTTCCAGCACGCCGTCCGCAATGATCTCGACTTCTTCGTCGGCGAGGGCCTTCAGGATGGCGAACAGCAAATCCTGTTTGCGCAGGTTCGAGGCGTTCTCGACCTCCAGCTGTTCAGCGAAGGCGACCAGGTCGGCCGGGGTCTTCTCGTTCAGCTCGGCGAGCGTGATGCGGCCGTTGGCGACGACGGGCTCGCCGTCCTCTTCGTCATCCGCCGTCGTGTCCACGCCAGAATCGGCGCCCGCCGCCTCGCCCGCTTCATGCGCAGCGCCGTGATGGGTGGGGGCTTCAACCTCCACGCCTTCGTTCTCGGGGGTGTCGGGATTGGTGTCGCGGACGTCGGTCATGATGCAGGCTCGCGGGCGCACACGGCCAGACGGCTGCGGCGCGGGTCTCTGAAAATGTCTGGCCGGTAGGCCGAAGGGAGGTGCGACGGGCTCCCGCTGGCTCCAAGGCCTGCAGGCGTCACGAAAGAGAGGGACCGCCGGCGCAGGACGCCGAACGGTTCGCCGCCAGCGGAACCACAGGCGGCGGGTCAGGTCAAGCGGAGCCGCTTACCGGAACGTCCACTCCGTCGTCACCGACAGCACCATGACGATGGCCAGGACGAACGGAACCTCATTCGTCATGCGCCAGAACTTGCCTGAATATTTCGACGTGCCGGCGGCGATCTTCTTTCTTTGGGCCGCCAGGAAGCCGTGCCAGCCGCTGAGCAGGACGACACCAGCCAGCTTGGCGACCATCCACGGCTCGCCCAGGAAGGCGGCGCCGCGCGCCGAGACGTCGATGTGGATGAGCCACAGACCGAAGACCCAGGCCAGGATCATCGCCGGGTTCAGGATGATGCGCAGCAGCCGCGTTTGCCACAGGCGCAACAGCGTCTGCATCTCGCTTTTCAGCGGTTCGGGCTTGGCGTTCTGTTCGGCGTCATAGGCGTAGAGCCGGGGCAGGAACAGAAGACCCGCCATCCAGGCGATCACCGCCAGAATGTGCAGCCCGCGTGCGAGATCATAGGGGTTCATGCCGCCTGCCTTCCCTTGCGATGCGGACAGGCCTTCCAGTCCGCCTTGCACCCCTGGCCGAACGGCGCGACGCCCTTGTGCGACAATGCGCTCACGGCTGCGTCGGCCAAGGCGTCAATGAAAAGCGGCTCGATCCCGACCGCCGGCGCCCGCAAATACGGACTGGCCCCTTTTTCATGGGCCAGTTCGCCGTATTCGATATCCAGCTCGACCAGGGTCTCGATATGCTCCGAGACGAAGGCGATGGGGGTGACGACCACGCCGACGCCGTCGCTGGCCGCATTCTCGATGGCCTCGGGCGTCGAGGGGCCCAACCATTTCATCGGCCCCACGCGGCTTTGGTAGCAGATGGCGTGGTCGATCGGCCCGCGCTGCGCCTCGATGGCGGCGACCACGGCGGCGACGGTCGTCTCGATCTGCTCCTGATAGGGATCGCCCTTGCCGTTCACCAGCTTCTCGGGGATGCCGTGGGCGGAGAACAGCACCCGCACCGGCTGACCCACCGCCTCGTCCAGCTTCTCGCCGATCGCCTTGGCCTGGGCCTCAACCCAACCTGTCGCGGCCGGATAGCAGCAGACGGCCCGGCTGACGCCCGGGCCGGCATAGGCGGCGTTCCAAGCCTTCAGCGAGGATTCCGTCGTCGTGGTCGAAAACTGCGGATAGAGCGGCAGCAGTATGACCTCGTCGGGTCCGAAGGCGGCGACCTCGGCCGCCGTCTCTTCGGTCAACGGGTGCCAGTAGCGCATGGCGATGAAGACCTTGACGTCATCGCCGCCCAGCCGCGCGCCAAGCACCGCCTCCAGCGCCTCGGCTTGGCGACGGGTTTCGGGCAGCAGCGGGGATCCCCCGCCCATCAGGGCGTAGTTGGCCTGGGCGCTGGTTTCGCGCCGGCTGGAGATTAGTTTGGCCAGAGGCGTGCGGAAGATCCCCGGAAGGCCGATGATGGCTGGGTCGTTGAACAGGTTGAACAGGAACGGCTTGACCGAAGCCTGAACGTCCGGCCCGCCCAGATTGAACAGCACCACCGCAATGCGGCGGCCGGGGTTCGCATCGCTCATTGGGCGCCGATCCGTCTCAGAACCTGTTCTACATGGTCGATCGGCACATCCGGCAGGATGCCGTGGCCCAGGTTGAACAGCCAGGGTCCCTGCCCCCAGGCCTCCATCAACTGATCGACGCGTCGATCCAGCAGATCGCCGCCGGCGCGCAGCAACAGCGGGTCGAGCGCCCCCTGGATCGGCTTGATCTGCTGCACGCGTTTGCCGACCTCGAGCGGGCAGGCGGTGTCCAGGGCGACGGCGTCGACCTCGACCGCCTCGGCATACTGCTCTGCGAGCGCCGCAGAGCCCCGTGGGAAGCCGATGAGGGGTACGGTGACACCCAGCTCCCGCGTGCGCTTCACAAGCGCCTGGTGGGGCTTCAGGACCAATCTTTCAAACAGGTCGTCCGGTAGCCCCTCGGCCCAGCTCTCGAAGATCTTCAGAACCTGGGCGCCGGCGTCGGCCTGCATCTTCAAATACCGAGCCGTGGCCTCGACCAGAACCTCCAGCGTCTCGTCGACCCGTTCAGGATCGGCATAGGCATAAGTGCGTGCCTGGGCGCGTTCGCCCTTGCCGATGGTGCGCGCCTGGCCGTCCAGCATATAGGTCGCCACTGTCCAGGGCGCGCCTGCGAAGCCGATCAGGGCGCGTTCCGGCTCCAGGGCCGCGCGCACGATCGACAGGGTCTCACCCACCGCCGACAGATGCTCGCCCGCCGCCGGGGCGAGCTCGGCCATCCGACCCGGGATCGGCATTTCGCCCAGACGCGGCCCCTCCCCCGTCTCGAACCAGACGTCCTGGCCCAAGGCGCGCGGGATCAGCAGGATGTCGGCGAAGACGATTGCCGCATCGAAGCCGAACCGGCGCATGGGCTGAAGCGTCGCCTCGGCGGCCATTTCGGGGTTCAGACAGAAGGCGATGAAGTCGGGCGCCTCGGCCCTCAGCTTGCGATATTCCGGCAGATACCGACCGGCCTGGCGCATGAACCACACCGGCGGACGCTCCAACGTCTCCCCGCGGAGAGCCCGGAGCACCAAGGGTGTCGGATCGGCATTCTGGGTCTGATCGGTCATCCCGGAGGATTAAGGTCACAGCCCCCCGCTCTCAATCCCTAATCAGATTAAGAATTAAAAGATTCGAAGTGGCAGGTAGGGCGGTGGAATGGCGGGGACGACTCGATCGGAGGCGGCGGAACAAAAGCGGATATCCACGCCTGGCGTGTCGTTAACGGGGATGTCGAAACGGCTGATCCCGCCGGTGGACAATCCCTAACGAAACCTTAACGGGCAAGGGTTTGCGGGGACTTGCGGCTGTGAACGCGGTTAAGCGCCGTTAACCTTTCATTAGGATTTTCCACAGCGGTTGGAAATTCGGTTTTCCGCCTTGGGATGATCCGGCGGCGGACGACCGATGCGATCCACCATCATCCCCGCTCGCGGGCGGATCGATCAGCGGCTAAGAAAAACGGCGCCCCGACGGTCCAACGCCGTCCCCCAACTTTCAACAGGGAGACAGACAGTCTCATGAGCCCTGCGAGACCCTCGGGACCGGCCCGTCTGGCCACCTATTTCCACGTTCACCTGGTGTCAGACTCCACCGGCGAGACCTTGAACGCCATGGCCAAGGCGGTGACCGCGCGCTTCGATGGCGTCATTCCGATCGAGCACATCTATTCCCTGGTGCGATCGGCAAAGCAGATGGAACGGGTGCTGCAGGAGGTGGAGTCCGCGCCGGGCGTCGTTCTCCACACCCTGGTCGACCGCGATCTGCGCGAACAGCTGGAAGAGGGCTGCCGTCGCCTGGACATGCCCCAGATCGGCGCGCTGGATCCGCTGGTCGGGGCCATGTCGCGCTATCTCGGCGCGGCCCTGTCCACCCGCGTCGGCGCCCAACACGCGCTGGACCACGACTATTTCAACCGGATCGCGGCGCTGGACTTCGCCATGGCCTACGACGACGGCCAAGGCTCTCTGGATCAGCTGGAGGGCGCCGACGTCGTTCTGTGCGGGGTCAGCCGGACATCCAAGACCCCCACCTGCATCTATCTGGCCCACCGGGGCATCAGGGCGGCCAACGTGCCCCTGGTGCCGGGTCAGGAGGACGGCGAGCGGCTGACCAAGCTGAAGAACCCCTTGGTGATCGGCCTGACCGTGTCGCCGGATCGACTGGTTCAAATCCGGCGCAACCGCATCGACAATCTGAACGCCAGCCAATCGTCGAACTACACCGATCAGGACGCCGTGCGCGACGAGACGATCAAAGCGCGCCGGGCCTTCGAGCGGCGCGGCTGGCCCACCATCGACGTGACCCGCCGCTCGGTGGAGGAGACGGCGGCGGCGATCACCAATCTGCTGAGCGAACATCGCAACCACAAGATCGGGACGACGTGGTGAAATCCGAAGCTCTCATTCTGGCATCCAAGAGCTCGGCCCGCCGTGCCATGCTGGAAAACGCCGGCGTCGCCTTTGAGGTGCGCGTCGCCGCTGTGGACGAGGACGCCATCAAGGCCGTTTCGACCGACCTGGACGCCGCCGCCCTCGCCGTTCGTCTCGCGGAAGCCAAGGCCCTGGCCGTCTCGCGCGACGACGAAACCGCCTGGGTGCTGGGCTCGGATCAGACCCTGGCCTTTGACGGCGGCCTGGTCTCCAAGGCCAGCTCTCTGGACGCGGCGCGCGAGCGGCTGAAAGCCATGCGCGGCAAGTCGCACCAGCTGCATTCCGGCGCAGCGCTGGCGACCAAGGGCCAGATTGTCTGGTCCGGCGTCGATATGGTTCAGATGCGGATGCGCGATTTC
>NZ_DAMBJX010000069.1:0-13547 GCF_032067225.1 Brevundimonas vesicularis
AAGCCGATCCGGCCCGCGCGCCCGAAACCAACGGCCGGGCCCAGCCCCGCGTCCGTCTGGAAACCATCTTCAAGTTCTGATTTCGATCGGTCAGCGAAACGCTGACTGGACCGCACTTACCGCCGCCAGGCCGCAGGCGCGCGTGTGTGCGAGCGTTGCGGCGTTGTCTGGCGTGACGCCGCCCAGCGCATAGACCGGCAGGCGGGCGGCTTTCACATGCTGTTCGAATGCAGTGACGCCCAATGGGGGGTTGCCGGCGGACGCACCGCCGGCCGGAAACACCGGCGACAGGATCAGGGCGTTCAGGTCTTCGGGTGCGGGCGAAGAGCCATGCCAGGCCGCCGTCAGGATCCAGCCGGGTTGGTCCGAGCGGATGCGCGCTGCTTGGTCCGCGGCCCGTTCGGGAAGGTGGAGCCCGTCGGCGTTGATCGCCTCGGCCAGATCGGGGTCCAGCCCGACCAGCAATTTCACGTCCTGACCGGCCGTCGCTTCGCGAAGCCGATGCCCCGTTTCGACGGCGTCGGAGGCGCCAAAGGCGCGATAGACAACGGCCGAGCCGGCGGGCAGGCGCGCCGCCGTCTCCCACGGTCGGGGCGTGCGATCCGGGTCGGTGAAAAACAGCATCGCCGGCAAGGCCGCGGCGGCCGGGCTGACAGCGGCGGCGGCGCGGTTTAGAGCGGTCGCGGCGTTCCAGAGCGCGCGCGCATCGTCGCTGTAACCGGCCGGCAGGATCATGACCTCTTCTTCCTCCGCTTTTTCCGCCCCGTCCATCGCCGAAAGGGTCGCCGAGGTGCAGGCGCGTATCGACGCCGCCTGCCATGAGGCCGGTCGGGATCCAGCGGATGTGACCCTGACCGCCGTCTCCAAGACGCAAGCCCCCGAGGCCATCGACGCCATACTGGCGACGGGTCAGCGGATCTTCGGCGAGAACCGGGTGCAGGAGGCGCAGGACCGTTGGGCTGACCGTCGCGGGGAACTGCCGGGTCTGGAACTGCGGCTCATCGGCCCGTTGCAGACCAACAAGGCCGAGGATGCAGTCGCCCTGTTCGACGTGATCGAAACCCTAGACCGTGAAAAACTGGCGCGCGCCTTGGCGCAGGCGTGCGAAAAGCGCGGCCGATCGCCGCGCGTCCTGGTCCAGGTGAACACGGGCGCCGAGCCTCAGAAAGCCGGGGTCCTGCCCGACGCCGCCGACGCCCTGATTGCGGCGGCCCGCGACACCTACGGGCTGATGGTCGAGGGTCTGATGTGCATTCCCCCGGCGGATCAGGACGCAGAGCCGCATTTTCAGATGTTGCGGGACATCGCCGAACGCCACGGTTTGTCGGTCCTGTCGATGGGCATGAGCGGCGACTACGAGACCGCCATACGGTGCGGTGCGACGCACGTCAGGGTCGGAACGGCCTTGTTCGGGGAACGAAATCGACCCGAAACGCCCTCTAGCTCGTAACCCGATGTGAATATTCGCACCCCCAAGCCTTGGCGCGGGGGCCAAGCCTCGCCATTGTCTGTCCCATGCCTACGCCCAAGACCATTCTGATCATTGACGACGACGACGACCTGCGCGAGGCCTTGGCCGAGCAGCTGAACCTGCATGAAGAGTTCAAGACTCAGCAGGCCGCAACCGCGACCGATGGCGTGCGAATGGGGCGCGAGATCCGCGCCGACCTGATCCTGTTGGACGTCGATCTGCCCGACATGGACGGCCGCGAGGCCTGTCGCCTGTTACGCAAGGACGGGGTTTCGACACCGGTGATCATGCTGACGGCGCAATCGGCGGACGCCGACGCCATCCTGGGCCTTGATGCCGGAGCCAACGACTATGTCACCAAGCCCTTCCGGTTCGCCGTGCTGCTGGCGCGCATCCGCGCCCATTTGCGCAGCCATGAACAGTCCGAGGACGCCGTCTTCACCATCGGCCCCTACGAGTTCCGGCCCGCCGCCAAGGTGCTGATGGACTCAAAGGGCAAGAAGGTGCGGTTGACCGAGAAGGAAACCAATATCCTGAAATACCTCTATCGCGCCGGGGCCAAGCCGGTGTCGCGCGAAGAGTTGCTGACCGAGGTCTGGGGCTACAACGCCGGTGTCACCACCCATACGCTGGAAACCCACATCTATCGCCTGCGGCAGAAGATCGAGCCCGAGCCGGGCCATGCGCGTCTGCTGCTGACCGATGCGGGCGGATATCGGCTTCAACCCTAGAACCGTCTGGACGACAGCGTTCGCGCAGGCGATGAAACGGCATGATCGCCGCCTTCGCCCTCGCCGCTCTGCTCCAGCAATCACCGATGCCGTCCGTGGCGCCGGACGGCGTGTTCCGATCGCGCGGCTATGGTCTGGTGATCGTCCGCGCCGGGCAAGACCTCCGGGTCTATCACGAGGCCGCCGGGGCCTGTTGGCCGGACCCCGATGGGGAAGATCTGAAAGACAGCTTCGCCGCCGTCGTCCCCGTGGCTGACGGCATAGGCTTGACCGAAGCGCACGACGATCAGGCGAGCATCTATGTGTTCGACAGGCTGCCGGCTCTGCCCCCGGCCTGCGAACATCCAGATACGAGCGACCGTGCCGCCGTCCTGGCCGTCTCGGATTTGATGCAGGCCTACTATCCCGGTTTCGAGGCTCGAAAGATCGATTTCCAAGCCCGTCGCAGAGAGGTGCTTGGGCGTCTTTCACAGACGCCAGCCCCCAGCCAGGCGTTCGCCGCCGCCGCCGACCTTCTGTCAGGACTGGATGACGCACATATCGAACTGAGCGCAGAAATCGAAGGCCGCGCGCAGGACCTTCAGGTGTCGAGCGGACGAACCCTGGACGCGGTAAACGCACGTTCCGAGCCAAGGGCCGAGAGGGCGTGGCTGGGCGCGTGGCGCGAAGGTGTCCTTCAGACCATCCTTGACGGTGAAGGTCACGCCGTCGCCAATAACCGGGTCTTCTGGGGGGTGAACGACGGCGTAGGCTATCTGGCGATCGTGACCATGGGAGGGTTCGACGCCGAGGCCGCGGCTTCCACAGAGCCGCTGGAAGCCGCGCTGGACGAAGCGATGATCGCTTTCCACGGGGCGCGAGCGGTCATTGTGGACGTGTCCAACAATCGCGGCGGTTATGACTCTGTCAGCCGGTTGATCGCGTCGCGTTTCGCCGACCGGCCGCGCGTCGCCTACACCAAGAGGGGCTGGGGATCGGGCGTCGCTCCGCAGGTCGTGGAGGTGCGACCCTCGGATCGACCGGGCTATCACGGCCCTGTCTGGCTTCTGACCAGCGATATCACCGTCAGCGCCGGCGAGACATTCAGCCAGATGATGACGGTTCTGCCCAATGTCACGCACGCCGGGACCCGGACGAGAGGCGCGTTTTCGGATCAGAGCCCCGTGGTTCTCGCCAATGGTTGGCGCTTCGCCATGCCCATGGAGCTTTACGTCGATCCGCAAGGCCATCTGCTTGAAGGACGCGGGCTGACGCCGCAGGTCCGCATCGACCTCTATCCCGAGGGCGATCTGGACCATGGTCACGCCAAGGCCCTGAAGGCCTTGATGCGACGACTTTCGCATTAGGCCGCTTCACCTCGATCAAACCGGCGGACGGCCCAAGGCTGACGGAAGTTATCGGCGGATCGTGAAAAGCGGCAGAAAGACGTGCACCAGCGGGCCGATGGTCAGGGCGTAGAGCACCGTGCCCAAGCCGACCGAGCCGCCCAACAGCCAGCCGATGGCGATGACGGTTAGCTCGATGGCCGTCCGCACCCATTTCACCGGCCAGCCGGTACGCGCGACGATGCCGGTCATCAGGCCGTCGCGCGGGCCGGGACCAAGGCCTGCGCCGATATAGGCCCCGCTGGCCACGCCGTTCAGGACGATGCCGGCGATCAGCAGGCCGGCCCGAAGCGGTAGGCCCAGGTCGGACGGAATCCAGCCTAGGCCGAAGTTCGCGACCATGCCGATGACCAGCACATTGGCGACGGTGCCGACCCCCGGCTTCTGGCGCAGGGGAATCCATAGCAGCAGCACGGCCATACCGATCAGATTGACCACCAGACCGAAGCTGATCCCGGCGGGTTTCGCGAACCGCTCGAACACCCCTTGGTTCAGTACGTCCCACGGATCCAGACCGAGATCGGCGCGAACGATTAGGGCGATGGACAAGCCATAGAGAAACAGGCCGGCGAAAAGCTGGATCAGGCGACGGGTCATAAACCGACGGAATGCCCCAAACTGGCTATCGAAAATAGAGCCAGTTATGCCATTCTGGCCTGATGTCGTCGCGGTCGATCGGTCTTGTTTCTCTGACGCGCCACCTCGGCGCTTGGCGGTCGCCGGGCGCAGGCGCAACCTATCGGCAGCTTTCAGGCGCGATACGACTGCTGATTCTGGATGGCCGATTGCCCCTGGCGTCGCGGTTGCCCGGCGAACGGGAACTGGCCCAAGCGCTGGGCCTGAGCCGAACGACCGTCTCGGCATCCTACGGCCGGTTGCGGGATGACGGGTTCCTGACCGGCGGGCAGGGCGCCGCCGCACGTACAAGCCTGCCGGCCGGACCGGCGCCGCGTCACGAGGCGACGCAAACGGACAAGCCCGGTCTGATCGACCTGACCGCCGCCGTCCTGCCGGCCGATGCCAATGTGCATGCAGCCTATGTGCGGGCGCTGGAGCGATTGCCGGCGAACCTGCCCGGACACGGTTATGAGACGGCGGGGCTGGAGGAACTGCGCGAAGCCGTGGCCGCGGGATACCGGCGGCGCGGCCTGGCGACCTCTTCGGGGCAGATATTGATCACGCATGGCGCGCACAACGGACTGGTCCATCTGCTGCGCCTGACAACGCGGCCAGGCGCGCCGGTGGTGTTCGACCATCCCACCTATCCGCAGGCGATCGACGCCATCCTGGCGGCGGGCGGTCGCGCCGTACCCGTCGCCTTGCCGGACAGCGAGGGCGAGGAGGGTTGGGACGTCGAGGGTCTAATCACGGCCTGCCGCAGCAGCAACGCGGCCATGGCCTATCTGGTGCTGGACCACAACAATCCGACCGGCCGGATGATGCGGGCGGCGGACCGGACGCGCTTGCTGGCGGGGCTCAAGGGGTCGGAGACCCTGCTCGTGCTGGACGAGACCCTGGTCGAACTGACCTTGAGCGGACCGCCGGCGCTTAGCGCCTCCGCCGTCGATGCGCCGCGGATGGTCAGGCTGGGTTCGATGTCCAAAAGCGTCTGGGGCGGTTTGCGCATCGGCTGGATCCGCGCTGACCGGGCGGTGATCCAACGTCTGGCCCAAAGTCGCGCCAGCTTCGATCTGGGTGTTCCGATCCTGGAGCAGCTGGCGGCGGTCGAACTGTTGAACGACGGCGGAAAGGCCCTGGCGGCACGCCGGCCCCTCTTGCGTGCAAGGCGGGATCATCTGCGGGCGCGGCTCGCTGAAAAACTGCCTGACTGGGTCTGTCCGCGCCCGGCTGGGGGATTGTCCCTGTGGGTGCGGCTGCCCGGGCCGATCAGTTCCGCACTCACGATCGCGGCCGAGGCCGAAGGCCTGCGTCTCGCCGCCGGTCCGCGATTCGGCGTCGACGGCGCCTTCGAACGCCGGCTGCGCCTGCCTTACACCTTGCCGGAAGATCAGCTGGATGAGGTGGTGATTCGGCTCGGGCGCGCCACCAAGAGGGTCGGTCGCGGTCGAAAAGCGCTGGCGTCGCCCAAGCCCGTCGCCGTCTATTGAGGGTCAGACGTCCAGATCGACCGTCACCGGCGCATGGTCGGAGGGACGGTTCCACTCGCGGACATCGTCGTGGATGCGGGCGGTGTCCTTGACCACGGCGGGGGTCAGGCCGGGCGAGGTCCAGATGTGGTCCAGGCGCAGACCGCGATTCGATTTGCGGAAGTCGGCGGCGCGATAGCTCCACCAGCTGGCCAGTTTCTGAGGCTCGGGGAAACGGTCGCGCAGCACATCGGCGAAACCGCCCGTGGCCTGAAGCCGGTTTAGGGTGTCGACCTCGATCGGCGTGTGGCTGACGATCTTGGACATGTAGCGGTGGTTCCAAACATCGCCCTCTCCCGGTGCAATGTTGAAGTCGCCGGCCATGACCAGAGGGCGAGACTTGTCCTGCTTGGCCACGATCGCAGTCAGCTGTTCATAGAAGTCCATCTTGTGATCGAACTTGGGGTTCAGCTCCCGGTCGGGAACGTCGCCGCCGGCCGGGATGTAGAAGTTCTGCACGTCGATGCCGGACACGCGGGCCGACACGCAGCGCGCATGACCCAGTTTGCACACCTGGAAGGTGTCGCTGTCCTCAAGCGGCAGGCGGCTGGCGATGGCGACGCCGTGCCAGCCCTTCTGGCCCGCCACGCGAAGGTGGGGCATGCCCATGTCCTCGAAGGCGCCGCGCGGGAACTGATCCGTGGTGCATTTGATCTCCTGCAGCATCAGGACATCGGGCGCGCGCTCGGCGACGAAGCGGGCCACCTGATCGATGCGCAGGCGGACAGAGTTGATGTTCCAGGTGGCGAGGCGAAGGGTCATGCCTCCGTCTAGCAGGCGCGCCGCGTAAAAAAAGCCCGGCCGCGACGGGCCGGGCTCTGGGAGGTTCGTCTCTCTCGCCGCCGGGGAGGGGGATATTCCAGGGCGGTAGAACGGCCGCCGCCGCTCGTGTGCTCAAAGTGTCACTGACGATTATAAAAGTCAAATCGTCATAATTGCCCGCTTGTGCGTGCTCATTATGAAACAGTCTGGACGCGGATCAGTCTCGCGGCGTTTGCGCTTGCGGGGCCGTCGCCCATTCGCCGCGCCAGTCGTAGCTGAGCGTCACACAGTGCCGATAGGCCCCGTCCGACCACCGACCCACCGCCTGCACCGTCAGGGGACGGGGCGCACGGACGCGACCCATGATCAGCCAGACCTCGTCCGCGCCGGGACACAGGGCGCGCGACAGGCCGCGGCCGTCGCCGTCCTGATCGATGGCGTAGATATCATTTTCCTCGGCGCCTTGGGGCAGGACGCGTCGCGCGGCGTCCGGTCCGCCGCGCGTGAAGCCGGCCGTGCCGCGTGCGGTGGTGGAGAACAGACGTTCCACCTGCACCGCCCCGAACAGACCGCGCCGCACCTGCAAGGTGACGCCCTTGGTCAGCGCCTGGGTGATCCGGTCCGACGCATTATAGGCCAGGTAGCGGGTGTCCGCATGGGCGGGCGCCGCCGCCGAACCAACGACGATCAAGGCGAGAGCGGTGGCGGTGATACGGCGCATACGTTTCTCTTCCTCAGGTTTTGCGGCGAGAACGGGGCCTGATCCGATCAGTGTTCGCCGAGGCAGCGCAGCGCGACCTCGAGATTGCGCAGGCCGTCTTCGCCGGTGACGGCCGGCGTTTCGCCGGTCGTGATGGCGCGGGCGAAGGCCTCCAGCTCCTTCTTCAGCGGTTCGGCCGGCCAGCTGTTCAGCATCCGGGTCGAATAGGAGCCGTCCGGCTGCTGGCCGAAATATTCGGTGACCTGGCGCGTGATCAGATCGGCGACGATGAACTTGGTCTTGGTCGCGACCTGCAGGGTGCGGGTCTTGTAGGGGGTGACCCAGTTGGTGGTGATATGGGCGATCACGCCGCTGTCCAGGCGGAATTGAAGCAGGGCCGTGTCCTCGCGGTCCGCGCGGGTGCGGGCCAGTTGCGGCTGGACCTCGACGATCTCGGAACCCGTCAGGTGGCGGATGATATCGATGTCGTGCACGGCCAGATCGATGACCACGCCGACCTCGCCCATGCGGGGCGGGAACGGACCGACGCGGGTGATCTGGATCGAGATGATGTCGTCGTCAGTCACAGCCCGCTTGACGGTTTCGACCGCCGGATTGAAGCGCTCGACCTGACCGACCATCAGAACGCGGTCATTGGCCTTGGCTGCATCGATCATGCGCTGGGCGTCGGCGACGCTGGCGGCGATCGGCTTTTCGACCAGGACGTGGACGCCCTTTTCCAGCAGGGCGACGCCGATCTCGGCGTGGAATCGGTTGGGCGTGGCGACGATGGCGGCGTCCAGACCGGCGTCGACGAAGGCCTGGGCCGTCGTGACGGGCGATGCGCCATAGGCGGCGGCGACGCCCTCCGCCGTCACCGCATCGGGATCGAAGACGGTGGTCAGGTCGAACTCGCGCATTTCGGAGGCGACGCGCGCATGGTTGCGGCCCATGACGCCGACGCCGGCGACGCCGATCTTGAGGGCGGGGGTGTTCGGCATCGGCTTAGCCCTTGTAGCTGGCGACGGCGGCGACGACCTTGTCCTGGGTCGCCTCGTCCAGATCGGCGTGCATCGGCAGGCTGAGGACCCGGTTCCTCAGCCGTTCGGTAACCGGCAGGCCGCCCGCGCCCTGCGGGAAGCGCTGATAGGCCGGCTGCATGTGCATCGGCACCGGATAATAGACGGCGGTGGGCACGCCCTGATCCTTCAGGTGCGCGGCCAGACCGTCGCGATCCTCATGCTCGATCGTGTACTGCGCCCAGATGGAAACCCCGCCGTCGATGACGTGGGGCACGGCCGAGACATGGGGCGCGAGGCGTTCGTTGTAGCGGGCGGCGATCCGGTTGCGCCACTCGATCTCCTGACCGAAGACCTTCAGCTTCTCGATCAGGATGGCGGCCTGGATGGTGTCCAGCCGGCTGTTCATGCCGATGCGCATGGCCAGATATTTGGGGTCGTGGGCGAAGGCGGCGGCGCCGGCCTCGAGGTCCTTGGCGACGACCTTGCCGTGCACGCGAAGGGAATCCATTTCCTGAGCCAGGTCGTCGTCGTCGGTCAGCACCGCACCGCCGTCGCCGTAGCAGCCCAGGGGCTTGGCCGGGAAGAAGCTGGTCGTGGTGACATCGGCCCACTTCAGCGGATGATCGCCGTTCAGGGTGCAGCCGAAACCCTGCGCCGAATCCGAGATCAGCTTCAGCCCGTGGCGGTCGCAGATCGCGCGGATGGCGGGATAGTCGGCGGGTTGACCGAACAGATCGACGGCGATGACCACCTTGGGCGTCAGGCGACCCTCGGCCTTGACCGCTTCAATGGCCGCCTCAAGCTTGGCCGGGTCCATATTGTAGGTGTGGGCGTCGACGTCCACGAACACAGGCGAGGCGCCCAGCCACGGCACGACCTCGGCCGTGGCCGTGAAGGTGAAGCTGGGGCAGAAGACGGCGTCGCCGGTGCGGACGCCCCAGGCAATCAACGGCAGGATCAGGGCGTCGGTGCCGTTGCCGCAGCCCAAGGCGTGTTTGGCCTGACCGAAGGCGGCGAGGTCGGCCTCGAACTGGCGGACCTGCGGACCCATGACCCAGGCGCCGCCGACGACGGCTTCCTGAACGGCGGCCTCGATCTTGCCGCCGAGGCGTTGGCGCTGGGCCTGAAGGTCGATGAAGGGGATCATGGGGGACGCTCTCCACGGGGGAATCGGGGGCGGCGGCCGGACAGGCGGGCCGCGAATGTCGGGTCGTCCTAGCAAGATCGGGCGCGCGGGCCAAATCGCGCGGCGTCACATCGCGTTGCCCTTTGCTACCGCACACAGGTCTTGGCGCCCGTCGGCTTGCGCCGTAAGCCAGCGCCATGACGACGCTTTCCGCCGCCCGGACCAGGGTTTCGAACTGGCTGTTCGACCATGCCCTGCCGCTGTGGGCCGAGCGGGGCGTGGACGCCGATGGGCGTTTCTTCGAGCAACTGGACTTCGACGGCCGTCCGGTGACTGGTCTTCGTCGTCGCACGCGGGTTCAGGCGCGTCAGGTCTATGTGTTCTGCGAAGCGGCCGCCTTGGGATGGGCGCAGGGCCGAGCGGTGGCCCAGGCCGGGCTGGATCAACTGATATCCAGTCGCCGACGAGACGACGGCCTTTGGGTCTCGGCAACCGATGACGACGGCGTGGTGGTCGATGAGACGCCTGATCTTTACGACCTGGCCTTCGTCCTGTTCGCGCTCGCGGCGGCGCAGCGCGTCCTGAGTGATGCGCGAGCGCGGCCTCTAGCGCTGGAGACGCTGGCTGCGATCGATCGGTTGATGGCGTCTCCGCATGGGGGATGGGAGGAGGCCCTGCCGCCACGCCTGCCGCGGCGTCAAAATCCTCACATGCATATGCTGGAGGCGATGCTGGCCTGGCAGGCGATTGCGCCTGATCCGGCGTTCGAGGTGGCGGCGCGGGTGTCGCTGGACCTGTGCAAACATCGCTTCCTGGTCGACGGCACGATCCGCGAATATTTCACCGAGGATTGGTCCGCCGATCCAGCAATGGGTCATGTGATCGAGCCGGGCCACCTCGAAGAATGGGCCTGGCTGTTGAAACAAGGCGGGGACGGTTCTGATCTGGCCACGGCGCTGCATCGTCGGGCGGCAGCGCAGGGTTATCGCGACGGATTCGCCATCCGCGAGATCGGCCCGGCGGGAGAGACGCTGGATGGCGGACGGCGCCTGTGGGCTCAGACCGAGGCCATTCGCACAGGATTGAGTTTTGGCGACGCGGGCGTTTCAGCTTTGATCGTCGCCGTGTTCGACACCCATCTGGCAACCGCCGTGCCGGGCCTATGGGTGGACAGCTACGACGCCCAAGGCCGCTCGCACGATGCGGCGGCCCCGGCGTCCAGCCTCTATCACCTCATGACCGCCTTTTCGGAACTGCTTCGGAGCGACGCATGACTGGCCGACCCGCCGCCTTTCTGGATCGGGACGGGGTCCTGATCGAGGACAGCGGTTATCCGCATCGGCCCGAGGATCTGAAGCTGATCCCCGGCGCGGCGGCGGCGGTGCGGCGGATGAACCAGGCCGGCTATCGCACCGTGATCGTGACGAACCAGTCGGGCGTGGCGCGGGGCCTGTTCAGCGAAGAGACGATGAACGCCTTCAACGCTCTGCTGGTCGCGCGGCTGGCCGAGGAGGGCGCGATCATCGACGCCGTCTATTCCGCGCCCTTCCATCCCGAGGCGATCGAGGCGCGCTATCGCCATCCCGACCACCCTGATCGCAAACCCAATCCGGGCATGTTGCTGCGCGCCATCGCCGAGCACGATCTGGACCCAACGCAATCATTCATCATCGGCGATCAGAAGCGGGATCTGCAGGCTGGAGAGCGGGCCGGGGTGGCGGGTTATCTCTTCGAAGGCGGGGACCTGGACGCTTTCGTGCGCGATGTGGTGGGTCTTTAAGACCAGGCGTCGCATTTCCTCGCCTGGTGAATTACTCTGATCCAAAAATCGGAGGACATCGCCAATGAGTGCGCCCTATCCATTCGTTGAACGCCGCTGGACTTCGCCGGATGGCCTCTCTCTCTTTGCGCGGGATTATGCGCCCGGTCCCGGCGTCGCGCGGCCGTCGGTGATCGCCATCCACGGGCTGACCCGCAACAGCGCCGATTTTGAAGCCATCGCGCCGCTTTTGGCCCAGAGCGGGCGTCGGGTGCTGGCCGTGGATGTGCGTGGACGTGGCCTGTCGGACCGTGCGCCCGACCCCATGACCTATATGCCCGACGTCTATGCGCGCGACGTGCTGGCCCTGATGGAGCAGGCCGGGATCGATAAAGCGGTCTTCGTTGGCACCTCGATGGGCGGGTTGATCAACATGGCGCTGACGACGATGCGGCCGAAGGCGGTTGTCGCGGCCATCTTGAACGACATCGGGCCGGAGGTGGCGCCGGAAGGTCTGGCGCGGATCGCAGCCTACAGCGGCCAGCCGGTCGAGATCGGCTCTTGGGCAGATGCGGCGGACTACGCGAAGCGGATCAATTCGGTGGCCTTCCCACACTATATGGATGCGGACTGGGACGCCTTCGCGCGGCGCATTTTCCGCCAGCAGCCGGACGGTGAGATCGCGCTGGACTACGATCCCGACATCGCCGTGCCGATCCGAGCGGCGGGGGCCAAGGCGTTGGTCCCGAACCTGTGGCCGATGTTCCGGCGGCTGGCGAAGGAGAAGCCGACGCTGCTGGTGCGGGGCGCCGGCTCGGATCTGCTGAGCGCCGACATCGCCGCGCGGATGAAAAAGGCGGCCCCGACCATGGCCTATGTCGAGGTTCCCGGCATTGGCCACGCGCCCATGTTGGACGAGGCCGAGGCCAAGGCGGCGATCTTCGAATTCCTGGCCGAGGTCGATTAGTCCCTGGTCGGGTCGACCCGTGACGCATCGCCGTAGGTCAGGGCCAGGAAGACGTCCTCCAGGTCCGGATCTTCGGTGGTGATGTCGGCGATGGTGACGCCGGCGGCGCGCACGGCGTTGATGACCTGCTCGACCGACGACTGCCCCTTTTTATAGGCGACCGCGAAGGCGCCGCCCGGACGGGGCGTAACCTCGAAACCGGCCAGCACCGGCGGCGTCGCCTGGGGCGTTTCCGGGGTCACGACGACATTGCGGCTGTCCAGACGGCGTAGAAGCTGCGGCGTCGGCTCGCAGGCCACCACCTCGCCCCGGTTGACGATGGCGATGGTGTCGCAAAGCTCCTGGGCCTCCTCGAGATAGTGGGTGGTCAGGACGATGGTCACCCCCTCTTCGTTGATGCGGCGGACATAGGCCCACAGCTGGCGACGCAGTTCGACGTCCACGCCGGCCGTCGGCTCGTCCAGGATCAGGATGGGCGGATTGTGGACCAAGGCCTTGGCCACCATCAGACGGCGCTTCATGCCGCCGGACAGGGCGCGGACATAGGCGTTGGCCTTGTCCGACAGGCCGAGCGCGGCCAGAAGTTCGTCGGACCGGCGCTCGTCCTTGGGCACGCCGTAAAAGCCCGCCTGCACCTCCAGCGATTCGCGCGGGGTGAAGAAGACGTCGGCGACGATCTCCTGCGGCACGACGCCCAGGGCGGCGGCGGCGTCGCGCGGCTCCTTGTCGATGTCGCGGCCCCAGATGGTCACCGAGCCTTCGGACTTCTTCACCACTCCGGCCAGGATGTTGATCAGGGTCGACTTGCCCGCCCCGTTCGGGCCCAGCAGGCCAAAGACGGAGCCGCGCGGAATGACCAGATCAACGCCGCGCAGTGCCGTCTTGGGGGCGGCCTTCTTGGACCCAGCATAGGTCTTCTTCAGTCCCCGCACCTCGATGGCGTTGTCGGGCAGGGCGGGGGTCTCTGACATGATCTGCTATTCACTCGGGCGGGACGGCGAGCGGCATAGGTAAGGCGCACGATCGCAATCGCCAACCTGTCTTGCCCACAGCGTGCGACAAGCAAGCCTGTCTATGTGTCAATGATGCTTGACCTCCCCTCTCTATGTGTCTAGCTTGCTTGTCATAAAGACAACCGAACTTGATGGAGCTCGACGTGACCCCCGTTCAAAAAGCCCAGACGCCTCTGACCCGCACTCGCCTGATCGGCTTCGTCGCCATGGCGGTCTGCGCCATTGGCTATACCAGTGGAGGACTGGCGCTGCTGGCGGGCAAGACCGATCAGATCGAGATGACGCATGCCGCCATCGCCGGCGCCGCCCTGTTGCTGATCGGCGAGATCGGTCTGTGGGTCGGCGCGGCCTGTCTGGGCCTGACGCTGTTCAAGAAGCGCAAGGCGATGGTGAACCGTCTTCTGGGCCGTCGCCCGGCGGCGCCCAGCGAGGTTTGACCTTCGGGGCCGGTCCGCCTAGGAAGC
>NZ_DAMBJX010000070.1:0-13545 GCF_032067225.1 Brevundimonas vesicularis
TCGCGGACATGATCGCCCACGAGGCGCAGATGGTGCGCGACGATCCGGACATCGCCGGCCTGCTCATCGAACAATGCGCCTCGCTAAGCGACGCGGACATCGTCGGCTGTGCGCGCGACGCCAGTTTCGAACACCGGATGCTGCTGGCGGTGCGACGGGGCCTGTCGGAGATCGTGACCGAGACCCTGTTCTCCTTCGGCGAGATGGAGGTGATCGAGGCGGTGCTGCGCAACACGACCGCGCGCCTGTCGCAGCTGGGCATCGAGACGGTAGTGGGCCTGAGCCGCCAGTCGCCGAGCCTTTGCAGCCCCCTGCTGAAGCGGCCCGAGCTGAGGCCGTCGGGCGCCTATGTCATGTTCTGGTGGTGCGCGCCCGAGGATCGCCGCACCATCCTGCAACGGTTCGCCGTGTCGCGCGAAGTCATGCAGGAGGCGTCCGAGGACGTCTTCGCCATCGCCAATGACGAAAGCTGGTCCGATCCTGTCGCGCGCAAGGCGCTTCAGTTTATCGAGCGCCGCCAGCGCAATCGCGCCGCCATCGAAAAGAGCCCGTTCGACAATCTGGAACACGCCGTCATGGTCGCCGCCAGCGATGGCCTGACGCGCGAGACGGCGTCCGAGATCGCCTTCCTGGCCGGGATCAAGCCGCTGACGGGGGCCAAGCTTCTGGGCGATCCCGGCGGCGAGCCGCTGGCGATCCTGTGTAAGGCGACGGGGATGTCGCGCGTCGATCTGACCAATCTGTGGCGCTCGATGCGGCGGCCCGAGACGACGGCGGACGGCAAGATCCATCCCGACTGGGAGCGTGTGCAGATCACCTATGAAATGCTGGCCGTCGATCGCGCCCAGACGGTGTTGCGTTACTGGAACTGGTCTTTGTCCTCGGCCTTGACGCCCACGCTGTTGCGCGCCATTCGCGACGGCGAGGATGACGCCGTCGATGAATATTCGGCGCCGGAGCGGGCGGCGATGATGGTGCTGGCCGAAGACTTCGGTCGATAGGTCTGATCACTAAAGTCGAATGCATAGACGTGCATATCGCACCGCTTATACGCGTGTTTGCTTTCACGACGAAACAACCCTATGACGCTATTGGGGTCGTTCGGTTGGAGAATCAGCCGAACTCAATAAATCAGGAAAGCGAAGCCGATAATGGAAGATAAGCCCGAACTGCTGGAGATGACCGCAGACATCGTGTCGGCCTATGTCGGCAATAACTCGGTCTCGGCAGAGGCCCTGCCTGCGCTTATCGCCAATATTCACGCCGCCCTGTCGGGTGTGTCGAACGGTCCGGTCGAGGCCGAACCTGAACCCAAGGAACCGGCGGTGCCGATCCGCAAGTCGATCGCGCCCGATTTCCTGATCTGCTTGGAAGACGGCCGCAAGTTCAAGTCGTTGAAGCGTCACCTGCGCACCAAATACGACATGAGCCCCGAAGAATACCGCGCCAAATGGGGTCTGCCGAAAGACTATCCGATGGTCGCCCCGAACTACGCCAAGGCGCGTTCGGAACTGGCCAAGTCGATGGGCCTGGGCCAGGGCGGCCGCAAGCCCGCCCGCGCCGCCGGAACCCGCGCGAAGAAATAAGCCGAGGTTTTTCGGTCTGGAGACGCCCGCTTCCATCAGGAGGCGGGCGTTTTTGCTTTGGGGGCGCACGAGCATTCTCCCTCCCCGTAGCGAGGAGGGTGGCTGAGGCGCAGCCGCAGCCGGGTGGGGACGGCAGGGAGACGTCCCACGGATTTGTCTTTGATCTGATGAGTGCGCCCGTGCCGGGCCGCCCCCACCCGGTCGCTGCGCGACCACCCTCACCCGCAGGGAGGAGGGAGAAATCATTACTGCTTCAGGCCGCCTGGGCGGTCCGGCGCATGCGCCAAAAGCGCAGGGTGCGCAGGGCCGCGTCGCGGGTCAGTTCGCCGTACATGCGGCCGTAGGCGGCGGCCTTGCCCATCGGATTGTCCTCGGCGCCCAGGACGGCGACGGCGTAGGTCAGATAGACGGCACGGTCCATGTCGGCCGCCTTGCAGACCACCGACAGGGCGTCCAGATCCTTGCGCTCGACGATGCCGCGCGCGGTGTGGAAGTCGATGTCGGCCAGCTTGGACAGGGCGATCAGGAAGGGCGTGCGGCCGTTGGAGCGCAGGAAGCGGATCAGGGTCTGAGGCGTCAGCTGGCCGGCGGCCTGAAGCTCGTCGATGTAGGCCAGGTTCTCGGCATAGTCGGCCGGCAAAGCGCCGTCGTCGGTGGCGACGCGGGTGCGGCCGGCGGCCAGCGCCGCCTCCAGCAGGGCCGGATCCATGCGCGCGTTCTGTTCCAGGATCTGGTGACGCAGCCGCGCCTCGACGACGAAATACATCTCGTTCAGCAGGTCGGCGGGCAGGCTCTGGCGCTCGACCGTGGCGGCGTGCAGGGCCGGATTGGCCTTGGCGCGCTCGATGGCGGTTTCGGAGGCGGCGCGCGACAGTTGGGCGCCGTCGTTGCGCAGCAGGGTGTTCAAGGTGTCGTCGTCCCCGTGCTCGACGATGACGTCGGAAACCGCCTCGGACACCGTCGCGCGGCCCGAGACGGCGCGCAGATGCCCCTGGCTGCGCTTGCGCACGACCTGGATCAAATCCTCGTCGGTCAGGACGGTGGAGGCGCGCAGAACCTGTTCGGCGACCTCGATCTCGTCGTCGGCGAAACGGCGGATCAGGCTGTGGGGGGCGTTGGGGGCCTGGGCGAAACGGGCGGCCAGTTCGGCGCGGACCGCGACCTCCATTTCGGCCGACAACTTGGCCAACACCGTGCCGTAGAGCGCGGTTTCGTTTGCGTTGGGCGCAGGCGCACCGAAGAAATGGGCCGTCAGTTCGCGAAGCAGCAGGCGACGTTTCTCGCTCGACTCCTCGCCGGCCAGGGCGATGAGTTCAGGCAGGCGCGAGCCCTTGATCTCGGCAGGTTCGATCACGGCGCGATCGTTCATGGCAGGTTGTCGGCTTCGGTCTGGGGCACGGCGCGCAAGGAACCGTTGGCGTTGCGGATCAGGGCGGGCGGACCGTCCGGCTGGGCCAGGTCGCTGGACTGCGGCGTCTGGGCCATCTGGACGGGCAGGGCGTCGAGGTAGGTCTGCTGCGGCGCAGGGATGGCGTCGGGGTGACGGCCGGCCTGGCGGTGGACCGAATAGTAGCGGGCGCTGTTGTCGCCGGCTGTGGGCGTCGGGGCGGCCTGACCGCTGGCGGCGACGGCGGCGGCGTCCAGCGGCGCGCCGGCCTGGGGCCGTTGCAGACGATAGATGGGGGCGTCGCGGCGCGGGGCCATCGGGTCGGCGATGGCCGCCTGAGCCGGTTGGGGCGCGGGTTGCGGCTCGGCCTGCGCGGCCTGTTGCGGGATGGGCGCCGGCTCGGCCTGCATCTGGGGTTCAGGCTCAGGTTGAGGCGCGGAAGGCTGCGGCTCCGGAACATAGGGCGAGGGCGCGACGCGCGTCGCCGTCGCCTGCGGCGGTGCGGTTTCTACGGGTGCGGCCTCTACGGGTGCACTATGCGCAGGCTCGGCTTGCATCGGGGCACGCTGGGGCATCCAGGCGCTGGCGGGCGTCAGGCCGTTGCTGCGCGGCGTCGTGACCGAGGGGGTGACCGAAGGGGCGGGCGACAGGCGGGCCAGGGGGATGGCGCCGGGCAGGGTGCGATTGGCGGCGGTCAGGGTCGGGGCGGGCGCCTCGGCCTGGATGACGGCGGGCGTCGGCGTCGCACGCGCGGAGACCGCCGGCTTGCCGGGCCAGGACAGGTAGCGCAGGCCCGACGCGTTGGTCGGCGCCTGTTGCGCCACGGCGGCGCCGGCCGCCAGATTGACGGCGGTCAGGACGATCGAAACTGCGAGGGCGCGGCGCACGGCGGCTCTCCGGAGAGGAATTCCAGCGCGCACACTAGAGCTCGGACCCTTAATCCCGCGCTAATGTGAAGCCAGGATTCGACAACGACCGCGTGTCAGCCGCGACCGGGCAGATAGTTGTCGGTGAAGGCGTCGCGCCAGTTCAGACCAGACTCGTAAACCCCCGCTTTCGAGGTCACGTCGAAGAAGGCCTGCCAGCGTTCCTCGGTCAGGGCGCCCAGGCCGTAAAGCGCCGCGTCGCCGCCATCGACGATGGCGTAGTCGCGCAGGCGCTCGCGGGCCTGATCCAGCACGGCCTGGGTCATGTCCGGGTTGTCCTTGCGGATCAGGGCGTCGGCGGCCGAGGCGTCGCCCCGGATATAGTCGCGCCACCCTTCCGCAGAGGCGGCGATGAAGCTGCGCAGCGCCGCGGCATTGTCGCGGGCGAAGGCGTTGGGCGCCAAAACCATGGCGGCGTAGGAGGGATAGCCCTCGTCGGCCAGCAGAAAGACGCGCGGGTCGAAATCGGCCGCCTGTTCGATGGCGTAGGGATCGCTGGTCAGATAGCCCTGCTGCACCGCCCGCGCATTGGCGATGAAGGCGGCGGGGTCATAGGCGAAGGGGCGCAGCTGCTCGTCGGTGAAGCCGTATTTGGCCTTCAGCCAGACCCAGAAGGTGCTGATCCCGGCCTCGGACAGCAGGAAGGGCCGGCCGGCCAGATCGGCGATGGTCTCCAGCGCCGCGTCGGGATGGGCCATCAGGACCTGCGGGTCCTTCTGGAAAAAGGCGGCGACCGCCTTCACCGGCGCGCCGGACGCGACCAGGTTCAGGGGGATGAAGCTGTTGGAGCCCATGCCCAGTTCGACCGCGCCCGTGGCCAGCAGTTGCGGTACGTTCACGCCGGGGCCGCCCTGGACGACCTGGACGTTCAGCCCGCGCTTCTCATAGGCCCCGCTGGCGAGCGCCTGATAGAAGCCGCCCTGTTCGGCCTGGGCGCGCCAGTCGGTCGCGAAACGCAAACGCACGCGGCCCTGTTCGTCCACCGGCGCCTCGGCCCGCCCGCAGGCCCGAAGCCCGATCGCCCCCGCCGCCACAGCCGCCCCGCCCGCGATCAGCGCGCGGCGACGGGTCAGCAGGCGATTCCCCAACAAGCTCATGCCCCTGACTTACGGGGCGATAGGGGCCTTGGGAAGGCGGGGCGTCAGTCCGCCGCGTTGTCTGATGTCGAAGAGGCCCCGTCGCCGGGACTTTGGGAAAGAACATAGCGGACGGGCGCTACACAGCGAACGCCCGCCTGGAACCCGGAGTCGGCCCGGCTGGTCTGAACCACGCGAACGCCGCTTTCGCCGAACGCGGAGGCGGGCTGGGCGTCGATGACCCCTACATTGCCGATTTGACCCCATGTGGCGAAGTCGAACCGCACGCGGGCCCAGCCCTCGATCCCGCGATCCCTGAAGGCCTGAGGGTAGGTTTCCGGCGTCGCGCGCGCCTGGAATCGCGCACCGACTTCGGGGGGACAGTTCTGCAGCGGATCGTCGCTGGTTTGCTGCATCACCGGCGCGCGAAGGTTTTCGCCGTACCGGTAGAAGTTGAAGACGCAGCCTTTCAGCGGCGCTCCGCTCTCGACAAAGGTTTCCGACACGGCGCGCCGCGTTTCGGCATCGAACGCCGTATCACCGGCGGAACCCAGGGTCTCGACATTGACGGCGCGCCCGTCGGCGTCGACGTCCCAGCGAACGACCGTCCAGGATCGACCGCCTGGCGGCGGACGCTGTCCGATCTTGTAGTCCGGATAACTGACGGTGCGGGGCGCGCGACCGCCTCTGCGCTCTTCTCCGCAGTTGGCGTCTGGCCCAGCGAGACGAACAGCCACGGCGTCTCGGATGGGACCGCGCGTCCGCGTGACCGCGAAATAGCGCAGCAGATCGCCTGTCGTCGCCTCGATGAAAGGTTTGGCCGTGTAACGAATGGTCATGATGCAGTCGCGACGAGGGCCATCGAAGCGCCAGGCGGCGAGGGCGGCCTGTTCATGTTCTGAGCCAATGCCGGTCGGGATGATGATCGGGCTGTTAGAGGGCGTCGCAGTTCGGGGCGCACGAATGTCGAAGGTGCGACCCGTGTCATCGACGCTGAAAGACAGGGAGACGGACGTTCGGTCGGCCCGAGATGGGCCAGTAGTTTCCACGCGGAGATCGTCGGAAAAGGTCGGCTTAACCGCCTGACCGTCACATTGGATGTCGGTCGAGGGGATCAAAAACACGACCTGCTCCGGCGATGTCGCACTTTGATGGCGAACGACCGGCGCTTGCGCCCACCCGGGCGCCGTCATCGTCAGAGCAAGGCCGAGGCCGAACAGGATCGCGCGCATGGGTGTCTCCGTCTGCACTTCATGGGTGCATCTGGCGCGGCGGCTGTCTAGCGTGATTTCATGTCTTCGGCGCCCCAATTGAGCGAGGGGACGAAGCGTGCGGGCGGACCCGTCAGCTTGGTCCCCTCGCCAAGTCCGGGTTGGACTTGGCCGTTCGGGTCTGGACCTTGGCGTCAGCGTCGTTTCGGGCGAACCCGAAAGGGCGGTCGGCTGTATCCTGTCGCGCTCCTGGTCTTCGGCGTCCCACGGCATTTTAGTCCGCGTCGTCCGTCGATCCCGATCCGGTTCTCCTGTCTGCCGTCGATCCGAAGACCGTCGAAGACTGGAGCCTGGATCCCGCCTATCGCACGTTACGATCCGAAGATCGCCCGAAGCGCCGGGTCGGAGAGCCGGGCCGGTTCGCTGGAGGTCCAGGTCTCCCTGGATTTCCGCTGCCCCGTGTCCCTTGGCCTGTTGACGTTCGGACGAAACCGGCTATGAGGCAAGCGCCCGAACTCGCCCCAGTGTGCACGATTGGCCCGGCGGCGGTGGACAAGCCTGTGAACATCGGTGGACGGATCAAATTCGCGATTGCGGATCAGCGTCTTGTCTTGTCCACAGAAACGCGGCGATAGAGCGCTATGTCCGGCGTCGGACACATTGCGCTGCAACCGTGCGGCGCGCTTTGGGTTCTGTGATCAACGGACAAAAGTCCTTGGGGGAATTCGTTGTCCAACACCGGCTCTGACCACGCCTTGTCTATCGGTATCAATCGCAGCCAGCTGGCCCAGATGTTCGCCCATGCGCCGGGGTTCATGGCGCTGGTCACGGGCCCGGACCATCGGTTCGAGCTGACCAATCCCAACTACCAGAAGGTGATCGGCCACCGCGAGGTGATCGGGCGCACGGTGGGCGAGGTGCTGACCGATGCGGTGGCGCAAGGCTATCTGGATCTGCTGGACCAAGTTTACCGCAGCGGCGAGGCGCACCGGGCCGACAGCGCCCTGTACGCCGTTCAGGCCGAGCCGGGCGGCGAGATCGTGGACCGTTACGTCGATTTCGTCTTCCAGCCGCTGAAGGAGGACGGTCGGGTCTGGGGCGTGTTCATCCAGGGGATGGACGTGTCGGATCGCCACCGGGCGGACCAGGCGCTGGCGCTGAGCGAAGCGCGCTACGGCGCCCTGTTCGCGGCGATGGCGACAGGCTTCTGCGTCATCGAGATGAAGTTCGACGCGGCCGACCGGCCCGTCGATTACAGGATCGTCGAGGGCAACAAGGCCTTCGAGGAGATGACCGGCCTGGTCGACCCTTACGGCAAATGCGTCAGCGAGATCGCGCCGGGGCTGGAGCAGCACTGGTTCGATCTCTACGGCGGGGTGGCGCGGACGGGCGAGCCGGTCCGTTTCGAGAACCCGGCCGACATCTTCGGTCGCTGGTATGACGTGCAGGCGCTGAGGATCGGCCAGCCGGGCGCCTGGCAGGTCGCGATCCTGTTCAACAACATCACCGAGCGCAAACAGAGCGAGACGCGTCAAAACGCGCTGCTGGAGCTGAACGACGCGATCCGCGACCTGACCGACGCCGGCGACATCGCCCAGGCCTCCGCCCAGGTTCTGGCCCGCACCATGGGCGTGAGCCGGGCCGGATACGGCACGGTGGACACGGCCGCCGAGACCATCACCATCGCGCGCGACTTCAACCAGCCGGGGGTGAGCAGTATCGCCGGCGTCCTGTCGTTCCGCGACTACGGGTCCTATATCGAGGACATCAAGCGCGGCGAGACGGTGGCGATCGACGACGTCGCCCGCGATCCCCGCACGGCGGATACGGCCGAGGCCCTGAGGGCCATCAGCGCCGGGTCCTTCGTCAACATGCCGCTGATTGAACAGGGGCGGGTCGTGGCGATGGTGTTCGTCAACCATGCGACGCCGCGCCATTACACCGACAGCGACCTGCGCCTGATGCGCGACGTGGCCGAGCGGGTTCGCACGGCGACCGAGCGCGCCCGAAGCGAGGCGGCCCTGCGCGACAGCGAGGCCCAGTTCCGGGTCTTCGCCCAGGCCACGCCGATCCAGATATGGGCCAGTTGGGCGGACGGGTCGCTGTATTGGTTCAACCCCCAGGTCTATGCCTACTCCGGCCTTGCAGAGGGCGCGTTGGACGGCACGACCGGGTGGGGCAAGATCGTTCATCCGGACGACCTGGACTGGGCGTCCGAGCGATGGGTCCAGGCCCTGGCCAGCGGCCAGGTCTATGAGAACGAGTTCCGCATCCGCCGCCACGACGGCGTCTATCGCACCTTCATGGTGCGGGCCGAGCCCGTCCATGACGAAGAGGGGCGGATCCTGCGCTGGGTCGGGTCCAACACCGACATCGAGGACCTGCGCCGCCAATCGGCCGAACTGGCGCGGTTCAACGAGACGCTGGAAGAACAGGTCGCCGAACGCACCAGCGCCCTGATGCAGGCCGAGGAGGCGCTGCGCCAAAGCCAGAAGATGGAGGCGGTCGGACAGCTGACCGGCGGCATCGCCCACGACTTCAACAATCTGCTGGCCGGCATCAGCGGCAGCCTGGAACTGATCACCAACCGGATCGCGCAGGGGCGTCATGCTGAGGTGGAGCGGTTCACGGTGGCGGCGCAGGGGGCGGCGAAACGGGCGGCGGCCCTGACGCACCGGCTGCTGGCCTTCTCGCGGCGTCAGACCCTGGATCCCAAGCCGACCGATCCCAACCGCCTGATCCGCGGGATGGAGGATTTGGTGCGGCGCACGACCGGGCCGGGCGTCGAGGTCGAGGTGGTCGCCGGCGCTGGCCTGTGGCCCGTGTTGATCGACGCGCACCAGCTGGAAAACGCGGTGCTGAACCTGTGCATCAATGCGCGCGACGCCATGCCGAGCGGCGGGCGTCTAACCATCGAGACCGGCAATCGCTGGATCGACGCGCGCACGGCCAAGGCCCAGGATCTGGAGCCCGGCCAATATGTCTCCATCTGCGTCAGCGACACCGGCACGGGCATGGCGCCGGAGGTGGCGGCGCGCGCGTTTGAGCCCTTCTTCACCACCAAGCCGCTGGGCGAGGGGACGGGCCTGGGCCTGTCGATGATCTATGGCTTCGTGCGCCAGTCGGGCGGGCAGGTGCGGATCTATTCCGAGGCGGGCGAGGGGGCGATGATCTGCCTGTATCTGCCGCGCCACTTCGGCGAGGTGGACGACGCCGATCTGATCCCCGAGGTCGAACAGGCCCCGCGCGCCCAGGCCGGCGAGACGGTCATGGTCGTGGACGACGAGCCGACGGTGCGGATGCTGGTCGCCGAAATCCTGCATGAACTGGGCTATCAGTGCATCGAGGCGTCCGACGGCGTGGCGGGGCTGAAGCTGCTGCAATCGGGCGCGCGGATCGACCTGCTCGTGACTGATGTGGGTCTGCCGGGCGGGATGAACGGGCGTCAGATGGCGGATGCGGCGCGGATCGATCGGCCGGACCTGAAGGTGCTGTTCATCACCGGCTATGCCGAGAATGCGGTGGTCGGCAACGGGCACCTGGATCCCGGCATGCACGTCATGACCAAGCCCTTCGCCATGGAGGCGCTGGGCAGTCGGATCCGCGAACTGATCGAGGCGAGCTAGAGGCGGGCGTTCAGCCAGGTGCGGATGGCCTTGCGCGCGCCGCGCGCGGCCGGGCCGCCGAAATGCAGGAAGCCGTGCGGGGTGTCGGGCACACGGATCAGGTCCGCGTCCGACGCCTCACCCCAGCGCGTGGCCATCAACAGACTGTCTTCGAACAGAGGGTCCTGCTCGCCGGCGAGGAACAGGGCGGGCGGCAGGCCGGTCAAGTCGGCATACAGGGGCGAGACGTCGGGCTGGCGCAAGGCCGCCTCGTCGCGATCCGGCGCCAGGCGCGCCAGATCGGCCTGCATCGTCGGGCCGTTGAACAGCAGGGTCTCAGGCCCGGCCGAGCGCACACTTTCGGTGCCCGACAGGTCGAAGACGCCGTAGGTGAAGACGCAGCCCTTCACCAAATCAATCAGCCCCTGGTCGCGCAGGGCGACGGCGGTCAGGGCGGCCAAATGCCCGCCGGCGGATTCGCCCGCCAGAAACAGGGTCGAGGCGCCCAGTCGATCGACATTCGTCACCGTCCAATAGGCGGCGGACAGACAGTCGGCGATGGCGGCGTCGATATAGATCTGACGCCGCTCGGACAGCAGGCGATAATCCACGGAGACGACGCAGAAGCCGTGGTGGGCCAGATGGGCGTTCAGCCGGTCGTTCAGCCCGGCGCTGCCCAGCACCCAGCCGCCGCCGTGGATGTCCAGAATGACGGCGCGGGGCGTGCCCGTCGGATGCAGGATGCGCAAGGGGACAGGGTGGTCGCCGTCCGTCTGGACGACATCGACCGTCACGCCGCGCTTCCTGAGACGCGGCGTGGTGACCCGCCCGGCGGCCGCGTCCAGCCACAGCGACAGCCGCTGGCCCGCATCGATCCGCCAGCCGTCGGTGCGCAGACGCGGCGCGCGGGAGAGGACGGCGTTGATCCGCCGCACCGCCGCCTGCTGGGGCGGGGCGAATTCGACGAGATGGCTGCGCAGGGTCATGAAGCTTGAGTGTGCGGCGGCGGGTTTGGTTTCAAGTCCGGGCCTTTGGCGCAGCCTCGTCAGCCACGACAAAGCCGGTTATCGTCCGCCCCATGAAACGGCTCACCCCCTTCGGCGTCCTGTTGATTTTTGGCTTGGTCGGGCTTTTGACGGGCAAGTTCGGCCTGTGGTTCGCGTTCGGCCTGGTCGCCTGCATCGCCGTCAGCGTGATGCAGAACCGGGGCGCGGCGAAGACGCCGCCCGGGGATCAGGACAGTCAGGGTTAGGACCTCAAGCCGTCCTCGCCGGGTGACCAGCCGTTCGGTCCCTACCCCGCCAGGGCCGCCTTCTTCTCTTCCAGCTCCAGCCATTCCAGTTCGGCGGATTCCAGCTCGGCGCGGGCTTTCTCGGCAGCCTTCATGGCGGCGTCGAAAGCCTTCGGGTCGCGGGCGTAGAGGCCGGGGTCGGCCAGGGTCGCATCGTGTTTGGCGATGGTCGCGGGCAACGCATCGATCAGAGCTTCCAGCTCCTTGAGGCGGTGGGCGTCCTTGAAGGAAAGTTTGGCGGTCTTCTTGGGGGCGACGGCGGGCGGGGGCGCCTCGGCGGCGCGCTGGGCGGCGGCCTTGTCCTGGGGGCGGGGGTTCGAACCGGGCTGAAGGAAGCCGGGGTTCTGGCGGATGAAGTCCGTCCAGCCGCCGGGGGTCTCGACGATGTCGCCGCGTCCGTTCAGGGCCAAGGTCGAGGTGGACAGGCGGTCGATGAAATCGCGGTCGTGGCTGACCAGGATCAGGGTGCCGTCATAGCCCTCCAGCAGCTCTTCCAGCTTGTCCAGGGTGTCCATGTCCAGATCGTTGGTCGGTTCGTCGAGGATCAGCATATTGGCCGGCTTGGCCAGAGCGCGGGCCAGCAGCAGGCGGTTGCGCTCGCCGCCCGAAAGGGTGGAGATCGGCTGGCGCAGCTGGGCCTCGGAGAACAGGAAGTCCTTGGCGTAGGCGGCGACGTGTTTGGACACGCCGCGCACCAGAATGCTGTCGCCGCCGCCCGGCGTCAGGGCGTCCCACAGGGTCATGTCCGACTTCAGCCCCTCGCGCGACTGATCCAGATAGACCGGCTCGAGGTTCGCGCCCATGCGCACCGTGCCCTCGTCGGGGGCGAGTTCGCCCAGCAGGGTCTTGACCAGGGTGGTCTTGCCCGCGCCGTTGGGACCGACGATGCCCAGACGGTCGCCGCGGATGATGCGGGTGGTCAGGTCCTTGAACAGGGTGCGGCCGTTGAAGCCCTTCGAGACATGCTTGATTTCGGCGACCAGCTTGCCCGAGGTCGAGCCGGAATCGACGCCGAGATACAGTTCGCGCGGCACGTCCTTCATCTTCTCGGCGCGCTCGGCGCGCAGCGCCTGAAGCGAGCGGGCGCGGCCTTCATTGCGGCTGCGGCGAGCGGTGATGGAGGAGTAGAAGGTGGCGGTCTCGCGCTCGATGGTCTTGGTCAGGCGCCGAAGGGATTCGGCCTCTTCCTCCAGCACCTTGGAGGACCATTCGTCGAACTCGACGAAGCCCTTGTTCAGAGTGCGGACCCGGCGGCCTTCCAGCCAGTGGACGGTGTTAGTGACGCGGTTCAGGAAGGCGCGGTCGTGGCTGACGACCAGCAGGGCGAACCGGGCCTGAATCAGCTCGTTCTCCAGCAGTTCGATGGCCAGGATGTCGAGGTGGTTGGTCGGCTCGTCCAGCAGCAGCAGGTCGGGTTCTTCGGCGAAAGCCTTGGCCAGGGCGGCGCGGCGGGTTTCGCCGCCAGACAACCCTTGCGTCGACTTCGCCGGGTTCAGGCCGAAGGTCTCCAGCCAGCTTTCGGCCGTCCATGTCTCGGCCTCGCCCGACGACGCATAGTCCAGCAGGGTTTCGCCGGTGATGACCGGTTCCTGCGGCACATAGGCGAAGCGGACGGCGGACTGGATGGAGCGGTCGCCGCTGTCCGGCTCGATCAGGCCCATGACGACCTTCATCAGGGTGGACTTGCCCGCGCCGTTGCGCCCCACCAGGGCGGCGCGGCTGCGCGGTTCGACCGCAAGGTCGACGCCGTCGAAGAGGGGGCGCTGGCCGTCCTGAAGACGGACGTCCTTGAGTGCGACGAGAGGGGGTCTGGCTGCCATGTGACTTTCGATCCTCTCGGGCGACGCCGGAGAGGGAAACCGCGCACAGCGCGGCGGAGGGGGGCGGAAACGGGTGTGATCTAAGGGGTTCAGGCCCATTTCGCCACTGGAAAGGCGATACGAGCCGCAGGCTGTGGATTTGCGGCCGGGCGTCGGGCCGGGCTATGGGCCTGTCATGAGCATGATCACCTGGGCCGCGCTGCTGGGCGCCATCGCGCTGGAGGTGGCGGGCACGACGATGCTGCAGGCCTCGCAGCAGTTCACGCGGGCCTGGCCGACGGCGGGGATGGCGGTCTGCTACGGCCTGGCCTTCTATCTGCTGTCGATCGCCTTGCGGCAGATGCCGGTGGGGATCGCCTATGCGATCTGGAGCGGGTTGGGGGTGGTGCTGATCTCGGTGATCGGGACGGTGGTGTTCCGCCAGCGGCTGGACCTGCCGGCGATGGTCGGGCTGGCGATGATCGTCGGCGGGGTGATGGTGATCAACCTGTTCTCCAAGACGGTCGGGCATTGATTGAATCCTCCCCTGCGAAGCGGTGGAGGGGGCGAAGGCGCGCGCCGCATCGACCCTATTCACACCCAGTCCGTTTCCGCCCCCTCCACCACGCTTCGCGCGGTCCCCCTCCCCCGTGAAAGGGGGGGG
>NZ_DAMBJX010000071.1:0-12820 GCF_032067225.1 Brevundimonas vesicularis
ACGACATGCCCAACTACAACCGTCTGGTGCCGCGGGCCGAGGCGAACAAGTTGGACTGGTTCCCGCGCGACGACCCTCGCTATCAGGCCGAGACGACGGGCGAAGGCGCCAAGGCCGAGGGCGCGGGCGATCCGCAGATGGGCGTGCCCTATGCGATCGACGTCAATGCCGGCTGGCGGATGCCCTTCACCGGCCTGCTGTGCAAGGAGCCGCCCTATGGCGGGATCCGCGCCATCGACGTGCAGAGCGGCAAGACTCTGTGGGACCGTCCGTTCGGCACGGCGCGCAAGAACGGCCCGTTCGGCATCCCTTCGATGCTGCCGCTGGAAATCGGCACGCCGAACAACGGCGGGTCGGTGGTCACGGCCGGCGGCCTGATCTTCATCGCCGCAGCGACCGACGACCTGATCCGCGCCATCGATATCGAGACGGGCAAGACCGTCTGGTCCGATGTTCTACCTGCGGGCGGCCAGGCCAACCCGATGATCTACGAACAGAACGGCCGCCAGTATCTGGTGATCGTCGCCGCCGGCCATCACTTCATGGAAACGCCGGAGGGCGACTACGTCATCGCCTATGCGCTGCCGCAGCGCGGCTGAGACGAAGCACCAATCTCCCTCCCCCGCGGGGGAGGGTGGTCGCGTCAGCGACCGGGTGGGGGCGGCTCGGAAACGAGCCGCCTTTTCTCGTTCAGCGGGATGTCGCCAGCCGCCTCCACCCGGCCTCGCCTTCGGCTCAGCCACCCTCCCCGAACGGGGAGGGAGAGCGTGCGCGACCTACGGCCTGATCTGGCCCTGGCCGCGCACGACGTATTTGTAAGTCGTCAGCTGCTCCGCCCCGACCGGGCCGCGCGCGTGCAGGCGGTTGGTGGAGATGCCGATTTCGCCGCCGAAGCCGAACTCGCCGCCGTCGGCGAACTGGGTCGAGGCGTTGATCAGGACGATGGCGCTGTCGACCTTGGCGGCGAACCGTTCGGCGGCCTGGGCGTCGGTGGTGACGATGGCCTCGGTGTGGCCCGAGCCGCAGCGAGCGATGTGGTCGGTCGCGGCCTCCAGATCGTCCACGACGCGGACGGAGAGGATCGGGGCCAGATATTCGGTGGTCCAGTCGGCCTCGGTCGCGGGCGTCATGGCGGGGACCAGGGCGCGGGCGTGGGCGTCGCCGCGCAGTTCGCAGCCGGCGGCGATCAGGTCGGCGGCGACGGGCGGCAGCAGGCGTTCGGCTGCTGCCCGGTCCACCAGCAATGTCTCGGTAGCGCCACACACTGAGACGCGGCGCATCTTGGCGTTCAGGACGATGGCGCGGGCGGTCTCCAGATCGGCGGCCTCATGCAGATAAGTGTGGTTCAGGCCTTCCAAGTGGCTGAGCACGGCCGTTCGCGCCTCGGCCTGGACGCGGGCGACCAGGCTCTTGCCGCCGCGCGGGATGATGACGTCGATAGCGCCGTTCAGCCCGGTCAGCATCAGGCCAACCGCCTCACGGTCGGGGGTGTCGACCAGTTGCACCGCATCGGCGGGCAGGACGGCCTCAGCCAGGGCTTCGGCGATCAGGGCGGCGATAGCCAGGGACGATTGCAGACAGTCCGAACCGCAGCGCAGGATGGCGGCATTGCCCGAGCGGATGCACAGGGCGGCGGCGTCTGCGGTGACGTTCGGGCGGCTCTCGTAGATCACGCCCAGCACGCCGATCGGGGTGCGGACGCGGGCGATGTCCAGGCCGTTGGCGGGGGTCCAGCGTTCGGTCTCGACGCCTAGAGGATCGGGCACGGCGGCGATGGTCGCCACCGCCTCGGCCATGCCGGCGATGCGGGCGGGGCTCAGCGACAGCCGGTCGATCAGGGCCTCGGTCATGCCGTTCGCGCGGGCGGACTCGACATCGCGAGCGTTGGCGGCGAGGAGGGCGGGTTCGGCGGCCGTCAGTTTTGCAGACAGGATTTCCAGTGCGTGGGTGCGGGCGGCGGCCGGGGCTTCGCGCAAGAGCATGGCGGCGGCGCGCGCGCGCCGGCCCAAGTCGAGCATTCGGGTCTTCAGGTCGGTCATCGGTCGTCCAGCACCATGTCGTCGCGGTGGATCAGGACCGAGGCCCCGCGATAGCCCAGCAGGGTCTCGATCTCGTCCGAGCGGCGGCCGCGAAGGCGGGCAGCCTCGTCGGCGGCGTAGGCGGCCAGCCCCACCCCGACGGCGCGACCGTCCGGGTCGATCAGGCGCACGCAGTCACCCTTTTCGAAAGCGCCGGAGACGCCCGTGACCCCGGCGGGCAGCAGGCTCTTGCCCGCCTTCAGCGCCGCGACCGCCCCGGCGTCCAGCGTCAGGACCCCCGTCGGCGACAGGCTGCCGGCGATCCACTGTTTATAGGCGGCCATCGGCCCGTCGGGGGCCGCGATCAGGGTGGCGCGGGCGCCGTCGCGGATGGCGCTGAGCGGCGACAGGGTCTGGCCCGAGGCGATGATGGTGGCGCAACCCGCCGAGCGCGCGATCTGGGCCGCCGCCAGCTTGGTCGCCATGCCGCCGGTCCCCACGCCCGCATCGGCGTTGGCGCCCCCGCCCATGGCCAGGATGTCGGGGCTAAGCGTCTCGATAAAGGGCAGGTGGGCGGCGTCCGGATCGCGGCGCGGGTCGGCGGTGTAGAGGCCGTCCACGTCCGACAGCAGGATCAGCAGGTCCGCTCGCGCCAGCTGGGCCGTGCGCGCCGCCAGCCGGTCGTTGTCGCCGTAACGGATTTCCTCGGTCGCCACCGTGTCGTTCTCGTTGACGATGGGGATGACGCCGTGGGTCAACAGGGCCTCGACGGTCGCGCGGGCGTTCAGCCACCGCCGACGGCGTTCGGTGTCGTCGCGCGTCAGCAGAACCTGGCCCGCGATAAGGCCATGCGGGTCCAAGGCCCCGGACCAGGCCGCCATCAGCAGCGATTGCCCGACCGAGGCCGCCGCCTGCTTGTCCTCCAGCCGTGCCCCCAGCGCGGGCAACCGGCCCCGGCCTAGGGCGATCGAGCCGGACGAGACGACGATGACCTCGCGCCCCTCGGTCTTCAGCGCCGCCAGATCCGAGGCGACGGCGGCCAGCCAGTCGCGCGTCGGCTGGCGCGTGGCCGCGTCGGTCAGCAGGGAGGATCCGATCTTGACCACGACCCGCCGAGCGGCGCCCAGCGCCGACGCAGCGTTCGGGCCGACGGGAAGGGCGGCGCGCTGGGACATGAAGCCTTCTCTAACGCCACGGTTCGGGCTTGTCTCTTGCCGTGTCTCGCCGCAATGCAGACGAATGATGGAATCCCTTTCCCCCATCGCCGCAGGCGGTCTGGGCAGTCTGGCGGCGGGCATGATGACGGCGGTGGGCGCCGTACCGCTGCTGTTCTTCCGCAAGGCGGGGGTGCAGACCCAGAGCGCGCTGCTCGGTTTCGCCGCCGGGGTCATGCTGGCGGCCTCCTTCTTCTCGCTGATCATTCCCGGCGTGGACGTGCTGCAGGCGGGCGGGGCCAGCCAGGCGGCGGCGGCCGGCGTCATGGGGGCGGCGGTGCTGATCGGGGCGACGGTGATCGGCCTGATGAACCGGTTCGCGCCGGTGGACATGCTGGCCATCGGCCCGGCGGGATCGCGCGACCTGTCGCGGCGTATCTGGCTGTTCATCATCGCCATCACCCTGCACAACTTCCCCGAGGGGGCGGCGGTGGGCGTCAGCTTCGGCGGCGGCGACATGCACCAGGGCCTGTCCACGGCGCTCGGCATCGGCATCCAGAACATGCCCGAGGGGCTGGCCGTGTCGGCGGCGATGGCGACCCTGGGATACGGTCGCTGGCCGTCCTTCGCGGCAGCCTTGGCTTCGGGCCTGGTCGAGCCGGTCGGCGGGCTGATCGGGGCCAGCGTGGTCGATCTCTTGCCCGGCGCCCTGCCGTGGGGGCTGGGCCTGGCGGCCGGAGCCATGATCTATGTCGTCACCGCCGAGATCATTCCCGAGACCCGCGAGAAGTCAAAGGGGGAGGGGTCCATGATCGGCCTGATGATCGGCCTGGTCGGAATGATGTTCCTGGACATCGCCCTGGGATGATGGCGGCGAAACGCGGCGTGACCGCGCAGCGGGGCGTTACATCGATTTACATGGCAGGCGGGGGTTGAAGCCGTCGGGGCCGAGAGGCTAGGCCTCTCGCTTCGCTGCTCGATTGTCCCCCGAAAGGAGCGCCAGCCTAAATGACGCGACCTCTCAAGCCTGCGGCTTCCCGTAGAAATTTCTTGTCTGGCCTGGGGCTTTTGGCCCTGATGGGCGCCGGAGTGTTCCCCATGCCTGTTTCCGCCCAAGCGTCCCGCACCGTCGCCCGTCACCGCCAGAAGATCGAGGATCTGATAGCGGCCATGACGGTCGAGGAGAAGGCGGGCCAGCTGAACCTGCTGGCCGATCCGTTCCGCTGGATGCCGACAGCGGTGAACCCGCTGGACGGCACGGGCGATCCCGCGCGCGTGACGGCCCTGATCCGCGAAGGCAAGGTCGGCAGCCTGTTCAACGGCATCGGCGCCGAGGCGGGCCGTCGCATCCAGCGCGTGGCGATGGAGGAGAGCCGGCTGAAAATCCCGCTGCTGTTCGCGGCGGACGTGATCCACGGCCTGTCGACGATCTTCCCGGTGCCTCTGGCCGAGGCGGCGGCCTTCGACACCGAACTCGCCCGGCGCACGGCGCGGGCCGCGGCGGTCGAGACGGCGGCGTCGGCGGTTCACCAGACCTACGCGCCCATGGTGGATGTGGCGCGCGACCAGCGCTGGGGCCGCAACGTCGAGGGTGCGGGCGAGGACGTTCTGCTGAACAACCTGCTCGCCGCCGCCCGCGTGCGCGGCTTCCAGGGCGAAAAGGGTCTGGACGACCGTGACGCGGTCCTGGCCACCGCCAAACACATGGCCGCCTATTCCGCCGCCGTCGGCGGGGTCGAATACAACACCACCGACATGAGCGAGCAGACGCTGCGCGGGGTCTTCCTGCCGCCATTCAAGGCGTCGGTGGACGCCGGCGCCCTGTCGATCATGAGCGCCTTCAACGACGTCAACGGCGTGCCGGCGTCGGGCAGCCGCAAGCTGCTGACCGACATCCTGCGCGGCGAATGGGGCTTCGAGGGATTCGTCGTCTCCGACTACACCTCCGAGCAGGAGTTGGTGGCCCACGGCTTCGCCGAGGACGGCCGCGACGCCGCCCGCCTAGCCTTCAACGCCGGGGTCGATGTGTCGATGGTGTCGGGTCTGTATCTGGAACATCTGCCCAGCCTGGTCGCCTCGGGCGAGGTGTCGATGGCGCGCCTGGACGAGGCGGTGCGCCGCGTCCTCAACACCAAGGCGGCGCTGGGCCTGTTCGACGACCCCTATCGCGGCACCGATCCGGTGCGTGAAAAGGCGGTGGTCGGGTCGCGCGAGCACGTCGAGCTGTCGCGCGAGGCGGGCCGCAAGTCGGTCGTGCTGCTGAAGAACGACAACGGCCTGCTGCCGCTGAAGAAGAGCCAGAAGATCGCCCTGGTCGGCCCGTTCGCCGACGACGTGGACAATGTCTGGGGGCCGTGGACCATCTGGGGCGCGCCCGAGCGACGCGTTTCGCTGGAGGCGGGCTTCCGCGCGGCCATGAGCGATCCGCAGAACCTGACCATCGCACGCGGCTCGGGCGTCGAGACGCCGCTGGACGGCGGGATCGAGCAGGCCGTCGCCGCCGCCCGCGACGCCGAGGTCATCGTCCTGGCCATCGGCGAGGCGACCAACATGTCGGGCGAGGCCCAGTCGCGCACCGAGATCGTGGTGCCCGCGCCGCAGGTCGCCCTGGTCGACGCCATGGCGGCGCTGGGCAAGCCCATGGTCATCCTGCTGAGAAACGGCCGGGCGCTTGCGCTGGAAGGCAATGTGAAGAACGCCCAGGCCATCGTCGTGACCTGGTTCCTGGGCGAACAGATGGGCCATGCCGTCGCCGACGTCCTGTTCGGCGATCACGGCCCGTCCGCGCGCCTGCCGGTCAGCTTCCCGCACAAGTCGGGCCAGCAGCCCTATTCCTACGACCGCAAGACCACAGGCCGCCCGGCCAATCCCGATCTGGCGAGCGAGGAATACAAGGCCCGCTATCGCGAGACGACGAATACGGCGCTTTATCCCTTCGGCTATGGCCTGACCTATGGCGCGATCAGCTATGGGCCGGTCGAGATGGAGAGCGACAAGCTGGCCTGGGCCGGCACGCTGGACCTGGCCGTGACCGTGACCAACACTGGATCGCATCCGGCCGAGGAGCTGGTGCAGCTCTATATCCACGACCGGGTCGCCAGCCTGACCCAGCCGGGCCGACTGCTGAAAGACTTCAAGCGCGTGTCGCTGAAGCCGGGCCAGAGCACGAAGGTGAGCTTCACCCTGAACGCCCGTCAGCTGGGCTTCATCGGCGCGGACGAGACCTGGCGCATCGAGCCCGGTCTGTTCGACGTGTGGCTGGCGCCGCACGCCCAGGGCGGGGCCAAGGCGACGTTCCAGCTGATCGGTCCGGCGTCGATCACCGACGGGCGGTGACGCGCGCCACGTTGACGGGGCAGGCGGCAGGGCTTAACGACGCCGCCGTTTGCCTTCGGCCTTCGTATCGGCCGGATTCGATTTTAGGAGCGCGCCCATGACGACGAAGATTCTTCCGGGCGCCACCGGCGTTCTCGCGCTCGCGGACGGCACGATCCTGCAGGGCATTGGCGTGGGCGCCGTCGGCTCGGCCCTAGGCGAGGTGGTCTTCAACACCGCCATGACCGGCTATCAGGAAATCCTGACCGACCCGTCCTACATGAGCCAGATCCTGGCCTTCACCTTCCCGCACGTCGGCAATGTGGGGACCAATGTCGAAGACATCGAGCAGATGGGCGGCGGGTCCGACACCTCGGCGCGCGGCGCCATCTTCCGCGACGTGCCGACCGATCCGGCCAACTATCGCTCGGACGCCAGTTTCGACGACTGGATGAAGCGGCGCGGCGTCGTGGGTCTGGCCGGCGTCGACACCCGCGCCCTGACCAAGATCATCCGCGACAAGGGCGCGCCCCACGCCGTCATCGCCCACGACCCGGACGGAAACTTCGACCTGGAGGCCCTGGTCGCCCAGGCCAGGGGCTGGACGGGGCTGGTCGGTCTGGACCTGGCCAAGCCCGCCTCGACCCTGCAGGCGTTCGAATGGAACGAGGGGCTGTGGGACTGGCCGGAAGGGCACCCGAAGACCGAAGGCCGCAAGGACGTGGTCGTCATCGACTACGGCGTGAAGCGCAACATCCTGCGCGCTCTGGCCTCGACCGGCGCGCGCATCACGGTGGTCCCGGCGACGACGACGGCGGAAGAGGTGCTGGCCCGCAATCCCGACGGCGTGGTCCTGTCGAATGGTCCGGGCGATCCAGCCGCCACGGGCGAATACGCCGTGCCTGAAATCCAGAAGCTGGTCGCCAGCGGCAAGCCGCTGATGGGTATCTGCCTGGGCCACCAGATGCTGGCCCTGGCGCTGGGCGCCAAGACGGTGAAGATGGATCAGGGCCACCACGGCGCCAACCATCCGGTCAAGGATCTGACCACCGGCAAGGTGGAGATCGTGTCGATGAACCACGGCTTCACCGTCGATCGCGACAGTCTGCCCGACGCCGTGACCGAGACCCACGTCAGCCTGTTCGACGGCACCAACTGCGGCATCGCCGTCAAGGACAAGCCGATCTTCAGCGTCCAGCACCACCCTGAGGCCTCGCCCGGACCGACCGACAGCCTGTATCTGTTCGACCGGTTCGCCGATCTGATGGGCGACCGCTGACGCCATGAAACAGGGGGCGGTTCGGTCGGACTATCTGGACTGGCTGGCCGAGGCGTTCGAGGTCGGTCGCCGGTTTACGCCCCTGCCGGACGGCGATGTCGTGGTCGGTTATGCGACCGGATACGACGCGGCCGACATCGCGCCCTTCGTCCTGTCGCTGCGGGCCGTGTTCGAGGGGCCGGCAGCCCTGGTGGTCGACGCCGAACCGGCTCTGCGCGCCTTTTTGGCCCAGCATCGGGTGACCGCCGTCGATGCGCCGGTCTGGCGCGGGTGGGCGCCGCATCCGGTGATGCAGCGGTTCGTGGCCTTCGCCGGTCTGCTGGGTGATCGGTCAGGCGTCGCCCTGGCCTGCGACGTGCGCGACGTGATCTTCCAGGCGCCCCCCTTCGATCCGGCGCCTGAGGGGCTTGAGGCCTATGTCGAGGCCGAGACGCCGCTGGCCGATCACGCCTTCAACATGAAGTATCTGCGCGCCCTGTTCGGCGAGGCGCAGGCGCGGCAGCTGGCTGACAAGGCCTGTCTGTGCGTCGGCACCATCGTTGGGCAGCGCGCCGACGTCTCGCGCCTGTCACGGCTGATCCTGTCGCTGGCGGCGACGCCGCGATCCGAGATCGGCGGGGCGTTCGGCGCCGATCAGGCGGCCTTCAACATGGCGATCCATCAGGATCTGACGGCGATGACCGTGCGCCCCAACTATGGTCGCGTGGCGACCCTGGGCCTGACGCCCGGCGAGACGCTGAAGTTCGAAGGCGGCAAGGTCGTCAATCCCGACGCCAGCGTCAGCCCCATCGTCCATCAGCATGATCGCCATCCGCATCTTGAAGCGCCGGTCCACGCGCTGTGGGGTGGCGGGCTGGAACTGCGTCGGCGGGTAAGGCCCAAGTCGGCGGGGCAGAAGTTCGAAAAGCTGACAGCCTCGCTGCGCCGCCGGATGCCCGAACTGCGCTGAGCCGGCTGTGCCAGGCCCAGGCGCTGGCGACGATGGAAGGCAGGTCCGACTGGCGTGGCGCAAAGCCCAGCGCGTGACGCGCCAGGGTGATGTCCGACACAAGATGCGGCGGGTCGCCCGCGCGGCGCGCTCCAGCCACGTCGGGCAGACGAAGACCGCTGTGGTTCGTGATCGCGTTCAGCACCTGCCGCACCGAATGGCCCTGGCCGGCGCCCAGATTACAGGCGAAGAAGCCGCGTCGGTCGCCGAGCAACTGGGTCAGGGCGGCGAGGTGGCCCAGAGCTAGGTCGCAGACGTGGACATAGTCGCGCACCGCTGTGCCGTCGGGCGTGGGATAGTCGGTCCCATGAACGGCGAAGTCGTCGATTTGGCCGCGCAAGGCCATCATCGCGCGTGGGATCAGATGGGTCTCGACCGGCCGATCTTCGCCGATCAGGCCTGACGCCGAGGCGCCGCTGGCGTTGAAATAACGCAGCGCGACGATGTCCAGCCCATGCGCGGCGCTGGCGTCCGACAGGATCTGCTCGCAGCTTAGTTTGGAGCGGCCATACGGGGTGACGGGGGCCAGCGGCGTCGCCTCGGTGATCGGATTTTCGCCGGGATCGCCATAGACCGCGCAGGTGCTGGAAAAGACGAGCCGGTTCACACCCGCTTCCCGCATCCCGCCCAGCAGGCCGAACAGACCGCCGACATTGTTGCGGTAGTAGTCCAGCGGCGTGCGCACCGATTCAGGGACCACGGACGAGCCGGCGAAATGCATGACGGCGCGGATGTCGTGGGCGACCAGGGTGTGGCGCACCTTGTCTGCATCCCAGACATCGCCCTCGACCAGCGGTCCCCAGCGCACGAACCGGCGCCGGCCGGTCGACAGATTGTCATAGGTGACGGGCCGATAGCCGGCGGCCGCAAGGGCCTCGCACACATGGGCGCCGATATAGCCCGCGCCGCCCGTGACCAGGATCGCCTTCGCAGATGTCAGCGCCGATCCGACTTCGCCCATCCGCTCTTGTCGGATACCAAGGGTCGGTAAATCAACCCCAAATCACCTGCGTGTGTATTCAGGGATGTGCGGCGACTGTCAGGGGATCGGCGAGAAACTGCGCTCTTCGCGCAGGGCGCTGGCTTTCCGGACGGCGATCGGTGCGGCATGCAGCCAGTAGTCGGCGTCTTCGAGACGCTGCTCTCTGCGGCGCTCCAATCCGCGCATGCGGCGTAGGGCGGCGTTCTGGAGAAGGCGCGCATGCAGGGCGCGGGGCGACAGTTCGGCGATGGCGGGAGAGCCGGGGACGGCGACGGCGTCGGGGCCTTTGGGCTCCACCGCCGGGCGGGCGATGGCGATAAACATGAGGATCTCGGTGCAGGAGGGAGAGGCGCTTCTGCGCCGAGCTAACGAGGGGTTAACCACAGTCCCTGTGGATAGTTCCTGACTGCGTCCGAAAAAAGTCCGTGAATCGAAAGACTTACTGCCCGTTTCCGGACAAAATAGTTACCGAAATCTTAATCCGGGATCGGAGCGTTCGCTCGACGATGGCCGGGAAGGGCGCTGCAAAGGCGCCGCCGGTGGCAGTCCCTAGGGGAGTCGAACCCCTCTTTTCAGGTTGAAAACCTGACGTCCTAACCGATAGACGAAGGGACCGCGGCCGGGGCGGCGCATTTGCCCCGGTTCGGCCGCTCCTGCAAGCAAAAAGTTACGCCGCTTCCGCCTTCGCCGGGACGAGGGCGTCCAACGCCGGGAACAGGTCGGCGATCAGATCCTCGACATGCTCCAGACCCACCGACAGGCGCACCAGGCCGTCGCCGATGCCGGCCGTCGCGCGCTGTTCCGGCGTCATGGCGGCGTGGGTCATGGTGGCCGGGTGGGCGATCAGGCTTTCGACGCCGCCCAGCGATTCCGCCAGGGTGAAGATCTCCAACGTCTCGACCAGATCGCGCACGGCGTCCGTGCCGCCTTGCAGTTCGAAGCTGAGCATGGCGCCGGGGCCGGCCTGCTGGGCGGCGACCAGGGCGTGGTTGGGGTGGGACTTCAGGCCCGGATAGTGGACGGCCTTGACCGCCGGGTGGGCGGCGAGCTTTTCGGCGATCTTGCCGGCCGTGGCCTGTTGTCGCTCGATGCGCGCGAACAGGGTGCGCACGCCGCGCAGGGTCAGATAGGCGTCGAACGGCGAGCCGGTCACGCCGGTGCAGTTGGCCCACCAGGCCAGGGTCTGGTGATCCTCGGCGTCGGCCGAGATGACCGCGCCGCCGACCACGTCGGAATGGCCGTTGATGAACTTGGTCGTCGAGTGCACCACGAAGTCGGCGCCCAGCTTGATCGGGTTTTGCAAGGCTGGCGACAGGAAGGTGTTGTCGCACACGACCTTGGCGCCCGCCGCATGGGCGCGGGTGCAGATGTCGGCGATGTCGACCAGACGCAGCAGCGGATTGGACGGGGTCTCGACCAACACCAGCTTGGGCTTCAGGGCCAGGGCGGCCTCGAAAGCGACAGGATCGCCCTGATCGACCAGCAACAGTTCGAAATGCCCCTTCCTGGCGCGGGCGTTCAGCAGGCGACAGGTGCCGCCGTAGCAGTCGTGCGGTGCGATCAGCAGGTCGCCCGGCTCCAGCAGGGTCAGCGGCAGGTCGACCGCCGCCATGCCGGTGGCGGTGATGACGCAGCCGGCGCCGCCTTCCAGCTCTGTGAGGGTTTCGGCCAGCACGTCGCGGGTCGGATTGCCCGAACGGCTGTAGTCGTACTTCCGCTTCTGATCGAAGCCGGCGAAGGAATAGTTGGACGACAGATACAGCGGCGGCATGACCGCGCCATGGGCCGTGTCCGTATCCACGCCGGTGCGGGCGGCGATGGTGTGCGGATTGCCAAAACGGGCGACGGGGCGGGAAGTCATGCTTTGATATCCTTCAGGGCGGCGCGGAGGATGTCGCCGACGAAGGCGTCCTCCTTCAGAAAGGCGTCGTGGCCATAGAGAGAGGGTGCCTCGACGAAGCGCCACAGGGTCGGCAACCGCGCGGCCAGTTCGCGGATGTCGTCGATCGGCACCAGACGGTCGGAGGTGAAGCCGATCAGAGTGACGGGGGTCGTGATGGCCTCAGGCGTCACGCTGTGGCGGTCCAGCGAGTCGGACATCGACAGCCAGCGGGCCGGGGTGGTGTGGGTGCGGTAGGCCTGGCCCCGCGCCGTCAGATAGTCGCAGACGGGATAGGCTCCGCCGACGGCTGTGGGCGCGGTGGTGTCGAAGCGGTCGTCGAATTCCTCGGCCGTGCGATAGGTGGTCATGGCCAGTTCGCGGGCCAGGGCCACGCCTTCCTCGGGACGGCCGGCGGCGACGGCGAACTGCAGGATGCGGCGCTGGATGCCGCGCCAGGCCGTGGCCTGGGGATGGGCGCGGTGGGCGGCCGACACGATGATCAGCTGCTCGGCCCAGTCGGGGAACAGTTCGGCGAAGGCCAGCCCGACCATGCCGCCGTACGAGCAGCCGACGAAGGCGGCGACGCGCTCGATCTTCATATGGTTCAGCACCAGGGCCAGCAGGCGCGCCTGGTCTTGAGTGGTGATGGTTACAGCCTTGTCCAGGAACTCGGCGCCAGGGGCGAAATCGACGGCCAGGACCTGAAGCCGGCTCAGGTCGATGGGGCCGCGCACCGACACGGCGCCCGACCACCAGCCCAGGCCGTTGGTCTCCGTCCGGTGGACGAAGCGCCCGGCCGAGATGCCGCCGGCGACCACGACGACAGGGGCGCCGATCCGGCCATGCAGGCGGCCGACGATATTGGGCTGGTTCAGCTTTTCGCCCGAGGCGAGGCGGAAGTCGGCGGGAATGGGAACGATGACGTCGCGGGCGCCGCCGCGCTCACGCGTCGGTTCGCGGACAGGGGTAAGGGCTGTCGCGCGGCGACAGTCGGGGTCTTCGAGCAGGGTGGTTTCGGCCAGGGTCATCGTCGTTCCGCATCGTTCTCGCTCAGCAAGTCTCGATGCGGTGACAGAGCGTGGAGCGTCGTCTCGTCGATGCTCCACTCATCTCTCGCGACCCCGAAGGACCCCGCAGGAGTTGGCACCGTTTCGAGCTGTGAGACCCGATGGTTGCCCCAGCGTCAAAGGGCCTAATCCCTC
>NZ_DAMBJX010000072.1:0-7350 GCF_032067225.1 Brevundimonas vesicularis
TCGGCAGTCCCTGCGAGGACCGTCCCGAGTGCGGCCGAGTATCCCCCTCGACCCTCCGACGGCGCACCGTGTGTCGCCGTCGGCGCGGGCCGTTTCAGACCCGCTCCCGTTCCATCCGCACTCGCCGCCGCAAGGTCGCAGGCCAAGCGAGCCCTCCATGCGACGAGACAGGGCTATTATGGACCCGTTTGACCCGGTGGATGGGAGAAGGGGGACATAAATCGGCAAGCGATTGGATTCGCTGACAACGGACCAGCGGCATTGCGATGGCTGAGCATCGTCTCCTCCCCATTCATGGGGAGGTGGCGCGGCGCGCCTTCGCGCCGTGACGGAGGGGCTCTTCACCGCATCGGTGGCCCGTGAGACTTGAAGAACCCCCCACCGCTTCGCGGTCCCCCTCCCCACGCTGTGGGGAGGAAACGATTGGGTCAGATCAGTCCCGCCAGCGGCGACGACGGGTCGGCATACATCCGCTTGGCCATCCGCCCGGCCAGATAGGCGTCGCGGCCGGCGATGACGGCGTGCTTCATGGCCCGGGCCATGCGGATAGGGTCCTTGGCGCCGGCGATGGCGGTGTTCATCAGGACGGCGTCGCAGCCCAGCTCCATCGCGCGGGTCGCGTCCGAGGCCGTACCGACGCCCGCATCGACCAGCACCGGCACCTTGGCCTGTTCGACGATGAGGCGGACGTTGACCTCGTTCTGGATGCCCAGGCCCGAGCCGATCGGGGCGGCGGCGGGCATGATAGCGGCGGCGCCGGCGTCTTCAAGCCGCTTGGCCATCACCACGTCGTCGGTGCAATAGACCATGACATCGAAACCGTCCTTGATCAGCAGGTCCAACGCCCGCAGCGTCTCGATCATATCGGGATAAAGGTGGGCGGTGTTGGACAGCACCTCCAGCTTGACCAGGCTCCACCCGCCGGCCTCGCGCGCCAAGCGCAGGGTCCGGACCGCATCCTCGCCCGTGAAACAGCCGGCGGTGTTGGGCAGGAAGGTGAAGCGATCCGGCTTCACATAATCGACCAGCATCGGCTGGGTTGGATCCGACAGGTTCACGCGGCGTACGGCGACAGTGACGATCTCCGCCCCGGCCGCCTCGGCGGCGGCTGCGTTCTGGGCATAGTCGGCGTATTTGCCGGTGCCCACGATCAGGCGCGAGTTGAAGGTGCGGCCGGCGACGGACCAGGTTTCGTTGGCTGTATCGGTCATGGGTGCTGACCTACGCGCCCTAGCCGCCGAGCGAAAGGTCGCAGGGATCACACCGCGTTGCGAGGGACTATCGAATAGATTAAACTAAGTGAACTAAGTTCAATGGAGACGCGTCATGGAGACGGTCAATATCCATCAGGCCAAGACGCATCTGTCCCGCCTGATCGAAAAGGCAGCGAAGGGCGAACCCTTCATCATCGCCAAGGCCGGCAAGCCGATGGTGAAGGTGACGGCCTTGGATGACACGCCGAAGAAGGCGGTTCAGCGCATCGGCTTCATGGAAGGCGAATTCCAGATTCCAGACGACTTCGACACCATGTTTCAGGACGAGATCGAAGCCATGTTCTACGGCGAACCTGACGCCAAGACATGAGACTGCTTCTCGACACTCATCTGCTGCTATGGGCCGCAGCCAACAGTAAACGCGTCCCGCGTCGGGCGGCGGCTCTGATCAACGACCCCAGCAATGTCCTGATGTTCAGCGTGATCAGCCTGATCGAGGTCGCGATCAAGACAGCGCGAGCGCGACCCGAGTTCCAGGTCGACGCCGGCAGACTCCGCTCGATGTTGATGGAAGCGGGATATCATGAACTTGAAGTCGCAGGCGACCATGCCATCGCCCTGGGACAGTTGGACCCCGTTCACAAGGATCCTTTCGATCGCCTCCTTCTGGCGCAGGCCATAGTCGAAGAAGCAACCTTGCTGACGGCCGACGCCATGCTCGCCCGCTATTCCGGCCCCATCCTCAAGGTCTGATCAACCGCCGCCGACGAACTGGACCAGTTCGATACGGTCGCCTGCGGCCACCGGCGTGGCGGCGTGCAGGGACTTGGGCACGATCTCGAGATTGCGTTCGACGGCGACCTTGCGCGGGTCCAGCGACAGTTCCTCGACCAGGGCCAGGATGGTGGCGGCCTGGACCTGGCGCGGCTCGCCGTTGAGATGGATCTGGTGCACGCGCGTTCTCCCTGGGCCTTCGCGCGTCAGATAAAGGCTGACGGGCCGCTTCGCCAGACTGTGCGCTCAGCCCGCCTCGAACAGGAAGGCGCCGACCGCAACGGCCAGGGCCGCGAAGGTCGCCACCACGGTTCTCAGGATCAGTTTGCCGTCCTGGCGCATCCTCGGCGCTCCCACAGGCCGTCCCGACCAGGGACGATGGCGGCCGACGCTGCGAAATCCACGCCATCGCACGTAACGTCGGGTAAGGTTCGACGCCGCGAGCGTTTGACCCACGCCCTGCGTCCGCTAAAAGGCCCCTCTTGCGCCGCGCTGCGCCGGATCGATTCTGGAACCATGGCCGAAACGCCCGTCATTCATGTGCTGAACGGCCCCAATCTGAACCTGCTCGGGGTTCGGGAGCCGGACATCTATGGCCGCGACACCCTGGCGGATATCGAGCAGCGTTGCGTCCGGGCGGCCGGCAAGGCGCAGATCGTGTTTCGCCAGACCAACCATGAAGGCGTGCTGGTCGACTGGATCCAGGAGGCGCGCGAGGGCGCCCACGCCCTGATCCTCAATCCGGCGGCCTATGGGCATACGTCGGTGGCGCTGCACGATGCGCTGAAGACGCTGTCGATCCCGGTGATCGAACTGCACCTGTCCAATCCGGCGGCGCGCGAGGCGTTTCGCCATCACTCCTATGTGTCCTCCGCGGCGACCGGCGTCATCGCCGGCTTCGGCGCGGCGGGCTATGAACTGGCCGTCCAGGCGGCCCTCACCCAGGTTCGGGAACGCGGCTGAGCCCCGTCCCGTTTATCAAAGACCACGAAAGACAAGGCGCAACTCCAATGGCCGATGACAAGAAACACGCCGAAATCGACGCCGCCCTGGTTCGCCAGTTGGCCGAGATCCTGAACGAGACCGATCTGACGGAAGTCGAGGTCGAGCGCGGCGAACTGCGCATCCGCGTGGCGCGCGAAGTCACTGTCAACGCCGCTCCGGTTCAGTACGCCGCCGCCCCCGCCCCGGTCGCCGCTGCGCCCGCCGCCGCTGCTGCGCCGGCCGCCATGCCGTCGGACCCCGCCACCATCGTCGCCCGCGCCGGCGAAGAGGTGAAGTCGCCGATGGTCGGCACCGCCTATCTGCAGGCGTCGCCGGAGGCCCCGGCCTTCGTCCAGCCCGGCGACAAGGTCAAGAAGGGCCAGACCCTGCTGATCGTCGAAGCCATGAAGACGATGAACCCGATCCAGGCCCCGCGCGACGGCGTTGTGGCCGAAATCCTGGTCGGCGACGCCCAGCCGGTCGAGTTCGGCGAACCCCTTGTCCTGCTGGAAGCCTAAGCCGTGTTCACCAAGGTCCTGATCGCCAACCGCGGCGAGATCGCGTTGCGCATCCACCGGGCGTGCAAGGAGATGGGCATCTCCACCGTCGCCGTGCACTCCGAAGCCGACCGCGGCGCCATGTGGGTGCGGCTGGCCGACGAGAGCGTCTGCATCGGCCCCGCCTCGGCCGCCAAGTCGTATCTGAACATCCCCTCGATCATCGCGGCGGCCGAGATCACTGGCGCCCAGGCGATCCACCCCGGCTACGGCTTCCTGTCCGAAAACGCCCGCTTCGCCGAGATCGTCGAGGCCCACGGCATGACCTTCATCGGTCCCAAGCCCGAGCATATCCGGGTCATGGGCGACAAGATCAGCGCCAAACAGACGGTCAAGGACGCCGGCATCCCCGTCGTCCCCGGCTCGGACGGCGAGGTCGAGACTGTCGAGGCCGCGATCGAGGCGTCCAAGTCCATCGGCTTCCCGCTGATCGTCAAGGCGGCGGCGGGCGGCGGCGGACGGGGCATGAAGGTCGCCCTGACGCCTGACGATCTAGTCGAGGCGGTCCAGACCGCCCAGTCGGAAGCTCTGGCCGCCTTCGGCAACGGCGCCGTCTATATGGAGCGCTACCTTCAGAAGCCGCGCCACATCGAAATACAGGTCATCGCCGACAGCCACGGCAACGTCGTGCACCTGGGCGAACGCGACTGCTCGCTGCAACGCCGTCACCAGAAGGTGCTGGAAGAGGCCCCCTCGCCCGCCCTGTCGGCCGAGGGTCGCAAGAAGATCGGCGAGACGGTCAACAAGGCGATCGCCGCCATTGGCTATCTGGGCGTCGGCACCATCGAGTTCCTGTGGGAGGACGGCGAGTTCTTCTTCATCGAGATGAACACCCGTCTGCAGGTCGAGCATCCGGTCACCGAAATGATCACCGGCGTCGATCTGGTTCGCGAACAGGTGCGCATCGCCGCCGGTCTGCCGCTGTCCTTCACCCAGGAGGACATCCACTTCGAGGGCCATGCCATCGAGGTGCGGATCAACGCCGAGAACCCGGAGACCTTCACCCCCTCGCCGGGCAAGATCACTGATTTCCACGCACCGGGCGGCCTGGGCGTGCGGCTGGATAGCGCCATCTACGCCGGCTATTCGATTCCGCCCTATTACGACAGCCTGATCGGCAAGTTGATCGTCCACGGCCGCGACCGCGAAGAGGCCATCGCGCGCCTGAAGCGTTCGCTGAACGAGGTCGTCATCGGCGGCGTCGATACGACCATCCCCCTGTTCCAGAAGCTGCTGGCCGAACCGGACATCCTGTCGGGCGACTACGACATCCACTGGCTGGAGAAATGGGCGGCCCGTCAGAAGGGCGAAGCCTGATTTTCTTTTCGTCATTCTCGGCCTTGTGCCGAGAATCCATAAACTCCGTCTTCGACGCGGTGCGCCGCTCGCAGCACCGGGCGTATGGATCCTCGCCACAAGGGCGAGGATGACGGACTTTAGGAATAGGCGATGACCGACCCCGATTTCAGCGCCAGCGGGCCTTTCGGCGGTTTCGGCCCCGAGGACCTGCTGGCCTGTTACGCCCGGGGCGTGTTTCCGATGGCCGAAGCGCGCGACGATCCGCGCGTCTTCATCATCGAGCCGGAACAGCGCGGCGTCATTCCGCTGGACGCCTTCCACATCCCCAGCCGCCTGCGTCGCACCGTGCGGGGCGAGCCGTTCGAGGTGCGGGTCGACACCGCTTTCGAAGCGGTGCTGGACGGCTGTGCGGCGGCGCAAGGACCGGATCGCGAAGACACCTGGATCAACGGCCCGATCCGGCGGCTGTACGCCGCCCTGTTCGCCATGGGCTTCGTCCATTCGATCGAGTGCTGGCGTGACGAGCGGCTGGTCGGCGGCCTTTACGGGGTCTCGCTGGGCGGGGCCTTCTTCGGCGAGAGCATGTTCAGCCGCGAGCGGGACGCCTCCAAGGTCGCTCTGGTCCATCTGGTGGCACGGTTGCGGAAGGGTGGCTGGACCTTGCTGGACGCCCAGTTCCTGACCGACCATCTGAGCCAGTTCGGTGCGGTCGAAAAGCCGCAGGCGGCCTATCTGGAGCGGCTTCAGCCCGCGCTGTCGGTCAGGCCGGACCAAGGGGCCTTACGCGCGCCTCTGACTGGTGCAGAAGCGGTCGCCTTGGCCAGCGCCTAGGTCCAATCGACATTCAACCTTCAGACGTCATTCCGGGGCGTCCGAAGGACGAACCCGAAACCCAGGAGAGGCGCACCGGGCGTTGAATGAGGCGGGCCACGCGCACGTGGCCCTGGGTTCCGGGTTCTTCGCTCCGCTCAGCCCCGGAATGACGAACTGAGAGGATCTGTCCGGACACGATTTGGGGCCTGTCCCGACAGGTTTGGATTGGCGTCTTCGGCCGGCCTGACGGTCAATGGCGCCATGACACAGACCTCGCCCAAAGCCCCGCCTCGCCCGTCCCTCCTTCGCGAGGTGCACGAGATCGCCCTGACGCTGATCTTCGCCATCATCCTGGCGCTCGCGATCCGCATCGTGCTGTTCCAACCCTTCACCATCCCCTCCTCGTCGATGGAGCCAGGGCTGGTGACCGGCGACTATATCGTCGTGTCGAAATATCCCTATGGCTGGAGCATGGCGTCACTGCCGTTCAATCCGGCGATGTCGCCGGGACGGTTGTTCGGAGGCGAACCGAGGCGCGGCGACGTGGTGGTGTTTCGCCTGCCGCGCGACCCCAGCGAGGCCTGGATCAAGCGCGTCGTCGGCCTGCCGGGCGATACGGTTCAGGTGCGGGGCGGCGTCGTCTTCGTCAATGGTGATCCGGTGCGCCAGACCCGGCTGGATATCGTCGCCGATCACGATGCGCCGCAGAGACGGGTCCAACAGGTGCGCGAGACCCTGGCCGACGGACGATCCTACGTCACCTACGACGGCGGACCGGATTTGCCGGGCGACGACACGCCTGCGCGCCGGGTGCCGGCGGGCCACTATTTGATGATGGGCGACAATCGCGACAACTCGCTGGACAGCCGCTGGCCGCCCGAGATCGGCGTCGGCCTGCTGCCGGCCGAAAACATCATCGGCCGGGCCGAGGTGGTGCTGGCCTCATGGAAACCGGGCGCCGGCCTGTTCAAACCGTGGACGTGGCTGAACCTTCAGTGGGACCGATTCCTGGTCCGCATCCGCTAACGCGCCCGGTACTCATCGAAGCTGACGACGCCGTCGTGATTGCGGTCCAGCCGGTCGAAATCGGCGCGGGTGGGCGACGACTGGGCCAGGGAGGGCGCGGAGACGGCGCCGAGCGCCAAGCCCGCGACGGCGGCGGCCAGGAGGGGCCGCCAGCCCAGGCGGGACTGAGGACGCGTGGACGACGTCGCGTTCAACTCGGCGTCTATGAAGCGGCGAATGGCGTCGCTGGCTGTCCGGCCCTCGTCACGGCACCGGGCCATGAAGGCGGTCTTGGTCGCGTGAGGCAGACGGATTTCGACCGTTTCGGTCTTCTTGGGCGGCTTGTTGCGATCCATGGCGCGCCTCCTCGCGGCGTCAGAGCTCAGTTCTTACAGCCGACGACCCAGGCGTCGTAATAGGGGTTCTGGATGCCGCTGACGGCGGGCGACGAGGCGAACATCCAGCCGCGGAAGATCTGGCGGCCTTCCTGCCGGCCGCGCGCCTGAAGCGAGACGTCCATATAGGCGATGGCGTCTTCGGTCAGTTCGTCGGGCGTCGTCACCTCGCACGCGCGGGCCGCGAAGATCAGATTCTGGTTGAAGCGCACGGGGCGACCGCCGACCTCGACCTCGAACTTCATCGTCTCGGCGGTGACCTTGTCGATGGCCTGGATGATCGCGAACTTGCGACGCTGGCGGCGCGCG